>JAKPIR010000267.1 GCA_029549705.1 Pseudomonadota bacterium
GTGTCTTTAAGTTTACTAAAAAATTCTTTAGGGGTACTGATAGACCCTACGCTGTCATAGAGCAAGTTGACCTGTACTCCACTTTTTTGTTTTTCTATTAATAATTGTGCAAAGTGTTGGCCAATCTCATCATCTTCCATAATGAAAGTTTCCATGTTGATATGATCTTTTGCACTTTCTATGGCGGCAAACATTGCGTTATATGTACTGGGGCCATCGATTAGCAACTCCACTTTATTTCCAGCGACTAATTGATTGTCAGTAATCTGATTCATCAGTGCCAAATGCTTGTCAAAGATGCTGGTCTCATTACCGTTTTTCTTAAGTCGAGCTAAAATCAACTTACTTTGTTTGACGGTCAAGGGACCTTGCACACCGGCTATTTGAACTGCAGTCGAAGGATGTATTGCCATGTCAGGCACTATTGTGGGGATTGACGTGCAGCCAAGAAATGCTGTTAGACTTACCGCTAGTGTAAACTTAGCAAGACTGGAGCACTTAAATTTATTCATATTTATCAGCATTCACCTAAAGGGACCAAACAATACAACTTTTTTTAGTCTAAAGATGATTTTTTTAGCTGTCTGTACGCTAGCGCACCTTCATCAGCGACAAAGATGCATTTTTTGTGACTTAAATTTGAGATGTTTTTTTAGAAGCAGGTGCAAGGGACAGGTCCATTCACCCAATTACACTTGATTAACTTCACGATACTTATTTAAATATCAAAGTCTTCCAGCACTTAACACGGGTATCACCATAAAATGCAATCCTGGAAAATTCGCTTTCAGTGCGTTGAGCAGGCTACCGACAAGACCTTCGTTAATTTCAATCAAAAACTGAATTCGGCGTTGTCGACCAGTGACTTGCTCAAAAAGCGACATTGAAGACGCTCGCTGCCCGTGCCCATAGCTTTCTGTCGTACTAAACCCGGATATACTTTCATTTTCAAGCAGCCAATCAACAAGACTCTCTTCCAACGCTGGTGTTGCAAATAACATCACTAGGCATGGATTCTGCTCGGATGGGTTGTCACTCTCATTATGTCTTATTTCAGTTTCACTCATGTGATCTGCGTCCTTTATTTCGTTTCTACGCCAAATTTTTGATATAAAATCGGCAGCAATATGAGCGTTAGCGAGGTTGCACTAATTAAGCCGCCGATGACAACAATCGCTAATGGTCGCTGAATTTCAGAACCCGGCCCTGTCGCAAATAGCAATGGAATCAGGCCAAAAGCCGCAATATTCGCAGTCATTAGTACCGGACGTAGTCGTCTTTTTGCACCTTCCATCACCACCTCACCAATTGCCATACCATGCGCCAAAAGTTGGTTGAAATAAGAAACCATCACCACCCCATTTAGTACGGCGATTCCAAGTAGCGCAATAAAACCAACAGATGCGGGGACGGATAAATACTCCCCTGAAAACCATAACGCAAATATACCGCCTACCATCGCAAACGGGATGTTTGAAAGAATAAGTAGCGATTGCCTGATAGAACGAAATGTTGCAAATAAGAGCAGAAATATCAATCCGAGTGCAACTGGAATGACTACTGCCAGCCTCGCCGCGGCTCGTTGTTGATTTTCAAACTGGCCGCCCCACTGCATAGAATAAGCTTCAGGCAGTTTAATTTGCTGCTGCACGGTATTTTTTGCCTGCTCGACAAACCCAACTAAATCTCGACCTCGAACATTTGCCACTACAACCACCATGCGGGCGCCTTTTTCACGGTCAACTTTTACAGGGCCTTCTATGCGCTCTAATTTAGCCACAGTGGTAATAGGTACATTATTCCCATTGGGCAAAGTAAGCATCAGATTTGCAAACTCTGCAGGCGATGCACGCAGTGTTTCCGAACCGCGTAGTACGATTGGCGTACGCCTTAAACCTTCTTGCACAATACCAATTTGGCGCCCTTCTAATTGCGTTCGTAACGCGCTTTCGATTTCTGAAACATTAAAGCCCAAACGGCCAGCGGCAAATTTATCAATCGCCACACGCATATACTGCACGCCACTGTTTTGCGGGGTATACACATCTTGTGCACCAGGAATTTCCTTTATAATCTTGACAGTCTGCTGGGCAATTTCATCAAGTTTTACCAAGTCATTACCAAAGATTTTAATCGCCAAATCACCCCGCACACCCAAAATCATTTCATTAACACGCATTTCAATGGGCTGCGTAAAAGCATAACTGATGCCGGGCATGTCATCTAACACCTTTCGTATTTCATCGGTTAGAGCCTCTTTGTCACGCATACGCCATTCTTCTTTTGGCTTAAGAACTAAAAAGCTATCAGTTTGATTTAACCCCATCGGATCTAAACCGAGTTCATCAGAGCCAACGCGGGCGACTACCCCTTTGACTTCAGGTACTTTTTCCATGAGCTTGCGCTGTATTGCTAAATCCAATTCCTGACTTTTTTCCAAATTAATCGAAGGTAACTTCTCAATCTGCATCAAGATATCACCTTCATCCATCACTGGCATAAAGGTTTTACCTATCTGTAAATAAACGACTACTGTTACGGCCAAGGTGGCAATCACTATCGCTGAAATAATCCGCGTATTGGCTAATGACCAGCGTAATACGGGCTCATACAACTTGATGGCCTGCCGCACCACCCATGGCTCCTCATGACTGACCTTTTTTAACAAAAATGATGCTAGTACTGGAATCACTGTTAAAGACAACACCAGCGACCCGGCCAGCGCAAAAACAACCGCAAGTGCCACTGGGCTAAACAGCTTGCCTTCTAGTCCCTGCAAGGTAAGTAGCGGTAAAAAAACTGTAATAATAATGAGTATGCCGGATGTCACTGGAATGCTCACCTCTCTGACTGCACGATAAATCAAATGTAATCGAGGTAATTTTCCATTTTGGCCATGCGCAAGATGCGAGACAATATTTTCAACAACAACAACAGCACCATCTACAAGCATACCAATGGCAATGGATAATCCTCCCAAACTCATTAAATTGGCCGACATACCAAATTGCGCCATTAAAATAAAAGTCACGAGTGCTGCCAGTGGTAGGGCAAGTGCCACCGTCACTGCTGCTCTAAAATTGCCTAAAAACAGCACGAGCAGCACCAACACTAAAATGGTCGCCTCAAACAATGCACGGGTGACGGTATTGACTGCGCGCTCGACTAAATTGCCACGGTCGTAAAACACATGAATGCTGACGCCTTTGGGTAAGGTGGGCTGAATTTCATCAAGTTTGGTTCGCACGTTCTTAACCACTTGTTGCGCATTTGCACCGCGCAAGCCTAATACCAAACCCTCAACAGCTTCAGCTTTGCCATTTTGAGTCACCGCACCATAGCGTGTGATAGCACCCATCTTCACTTCAGCAACATCGCTTACGCGCACAGGCATCCCTTGGCTAGCACGAATAATCGTATTTCGAATATCATCAATCGTTTCAAATTTACCTTCGGCGCGCACGAGTAAAGACTCCTCACCGTCACTTAAACGGCCCGCGCCATCATTGCGGTTATTCAGCTCTAGGGTACTTTGCAAATCAGCGAGCGTAATGCCGCGTGCATATAGGTTGGCATTATTAGGGATAACTTCGAAGCTACGAACAATCCCACCTAGTGAGTTGACATCGGCAACACCATTAACTGTCCGGAGTGCAGGACGAATGACCCAATCCAGTAATCCACGGCGTTGCTCTATTGTTAAGTCATCACCTTCTACGGTAAACATAAACATTTCACCTAGCGGTGTTGTCATGGGTGCTATTCCGCCAGTAATATCTGTGGGCAAATTGCTCCAAATCGCGTTTAATCGCTCAGCAACCTGCTGCCTCGCCCAGTAAATATCAGTTCCATCGGCAAAATCTACCGTAATGTCTGTTAAAGCGTACTTGGCCACGGAACGCAACATGGTTTGCTTTGGAATGCCTAACATTTCAACTTCTATAGGCGCGGTAATCCTTGATTCAACTTCCTCTGGCGTCATGCCTGGTGCTTTAATGATAATCTTGACCTGTGTTGTAGAAACATCCGGAAAAGCATCAATCGGCAACTCTTTAAAAGCGTAAGTGCCAGCAGCAATAAGCAATACTGTGCAGAGCATTACCAGCAAGCGTTGTGTCAGTGAAAACTGAATAAGTTTATTTAGCATGAATAACCCGAACTATTGAAATGGCTGTTTAGCCTATTGAGTAATGTTGCTATACCAAGCAGATTTAATTGCGACAGTACCACTAATTGCAACCTTTTCCTTACCGGTAAACGCGCCAGTAATCACTGCTTGCGTGGACTGCTCACTAGAAACTTTGACTAATTTTGGCAAAAACCCCTTTGCAGTCTGAACAAAGACATAGCTGTTATTAGCATTTCTGATGACTGCCGATTTTGGAACTGCAAATTGATTCGCGGCATTTTCACTGACTAATTCAGCCTCAACAAATTGGCCTGGAAAAAGCTTTTCAGTACCACTGGTAATTTCTGCACGTAAGTACACGGTCTGGTCGTTTCGATTAAGATTTCGGATAATCGTAGTGATTTTTCCTGATGCTTGATACTTAGGAATATTGACGATCATGCCTTCTTTTGCAAAATGCATCATCTCTATTGGGGCATGAATTTCAAGCCATAATGGTTTTAATTTTGCAATACGATAAATTGGCATGCTTGCATCTACG
>JAKPIR010000082.1 GCA_029549705.1 Pseudomonadota bacterium
TCCCCGTCACTTTGGGCGACGACAACATCAGCCGCGTTTTGCCGCCCGAAGTCGTTGCATTAACGCAAAAGTTAGACACGTTTATTGTTGAAAACGAAAAAACCGCGCGGCATTTTTTAAGTACCATTAAAACGCTTAAACCCGTGCGCGAACTGAAAATGCTGACCCTGAATGAACATACTGAAGAAAAGCAAATCCCCACGCTGCTCACGCCATTATTAGCAGGCCAAGATGTTGGCTTAATGAGTGAAGCAGGCTGCCCCGGCATTGCCGACCCTGGTGCAAAACTCGCCGCCCTCGCCCACATAAAAGGCATCCGTGTTGCGCCCTTAGTTGGCCCAAGCTCAATATTACTCAGCTTAATGGCGAGCGGCCTTAATGGCCAACGTTTTACATTTCTCGGCTATATTCCGCAGGACAAAGCCGCCCGCATTAATCGCCTAAAAGAAATTGAAAAGCAATCCGCAAAAAACAATGAAACACAGATTTTTATTGAAACGCCCTACCGCAACCAACATTTGCTAGAAGATATGTTGGCGCACTGCCAAGCGGGCACACGGCTGTGCGTAGCGTGTAATATCAGCCTTGAGAGTGAAATGATTGCGACTAAAACGGTAGCGCAATGGAAAAAATCGCCACTGCCCGATTTGCATAAAAAACCGACGGTGTTTTTGTTATTGACCAGCTAAAAGCGCTTGATCTTGGCAAGTAAATTTTGGCTGTGCGTATTTAAACGAATTCCCCATGCCATAGAGTATTAACTCACCAGAATTTATTTCACGCAACTCTAATAAGCTTGAGCCCACAGCATTCGATAAGCGCAAAGTACGCCCTTGTTCCAACGCTTTTCTCACTTCAGGATAAGCCATTAAATCGGCTTTTATGCGAACCGTTTTATCAGAAACCCCCGCTAGCACCAACTGTGGTTTAAGGTCTTGAAAACGGCTAATGATTTCCAATTTCCAAGCTGCATGTGCATAATTAACACTTAAATAAATGACCACAAGCATTGCGGGTGCAAAAAAACAAACGAGTACACTAAGGCTTTGGCCAGCACGCATATTTTTATTGCGAATAAAATAAACAAAATTGATCACCCCGAAAATGATGATCGGTAAAGCAGAAGCAGCCGCTAAAAGCGTCACCCATTCATTTTTACCCCAGACTTCCATCGCCCACAATGAACCTATCAGCAAGGCAGGGATAAAAAACAGCAACGCCTCCACATATCGCCATTTTGAAATGGGTGTCGTTTGTTTAAATAAAGCCTGCCAATTCAACAAATAAGCTAAGGAAGCCAATGGAAATAACGCGATAAAAAATATCATTGCAATTGCCGCACCGATGCCCATATAAGCCATATTTGAACTTGTAGCGTGAGAAGCATCTGCTGGAAAATACTGAATACCGGCGGCTATGGCAATTAAGGTGATGATGAATACCCAAATAAAATAAGACGCTTTTCTCATGCTTTACACTCCAAAATATTTTTTACTGGCGCATAACTCAACCGATGCTCAGGGCAAATCCCATGCTCCGCAAGCGCTGCTAAATGCGCAGCCGTGGGGTAGCCTTTATGTTGTGCAAAGCCGTATTGTGGGTAGATTTTATCCAGCGCGTATAACTCAGCATCGCGCGCGGTTTTGGCTAAAATCGAAGCGGCAGAAATCGCTTGCACTTTGCTATCGCCTTTCACAATGGCCTCGCACGGCAGGTTGATTTTTGGGCATTTATTGCCATCCACTTGCACTAATATTTCGCCCATTGCCGCTGTGATTTTAATTTGCTCAATTGCCCGCTTCATGGCCAACAAGCTGGCTTGTAGAATATTGATGTCGTCAATTTCTTTTGCCGTGCAGCTGGCGATGGCCCAAGCCAATGCCTTTTGCTTAATCTCAATTGCCAGCGCATCACGCTTTTTTTCGGTAAGTTTTTTTGAATCTGCTAAGCCGATAATGGGATGATTTGCATCTAAAATTACTGCCGCAGCATAGACACTTCCCGCCAGCGGGCCACGCCCTGCTTCGTCTACACCGCAGATTGTTTTAAGGACTTGCATTGTATTAGTTGAATGACAAGGATGATTAAAAGTACTCTATCTAAACGTTTAAAAATGACATATTACAGCAGTGGATTTTCTTCGAGAGAAATTAACACCTCTGGAAGCCTTTATTTACAAGGCTTGCAGAGCATCGAAAAAGGTTGGGCTTAAATACATCTTTTAAAATGCATTTTTTAAACCCGTAATCATTCCAAATATGCAACTTTTCAGCTGCACGTTTACAAGAATTTTAAGATGGCTTCTGCTGCTTTATCAGCGGTATTTTGGCGTAACGCATGGTGCATGCGCGTAAATTCTTGCTGAATATCGATTTGTAATGCTTTGTCATTCAATAGGTTGTGGGCAGTCTCGGCAATTTTTTCTGGCGTTGCCTCTTGCTGCAAGAGCTCTGGCACCACAAATCGCTCGGCTAAAATGTTAGGTAGGCCCACATAGGGTTGCAGGCGCATGCGTTTGAGGATTTGCCAACTTAAATTTGACATGCGGTAAGTAATGATCATCGGCTTTTTTAACAGTGCGGCTTCCAGCGTGGCCGTCCCTGAGGCAACAATCACTAAATCTGCAGCTTCCATGGCCTCGTGGGCGTGGCCAAACATGACGGTAATCGGCGGGCTTGGGACGTTCTCGGGCAAATGGATTAAAAATTGATGTAATTGATTTTCAAAAATCTCCCGCGTTTCACGGGTAATCAACGGTACAAGAAAAACCGTTTCGTTTTTTCCTTCTTCTATCAGTGAGAGGTTAATCCGATGCGCAGCCTGAATAAACAGGGCCGCATGTTGTTCCACTTCACCCTGGCGACTGCCTGGCAGCATCGCAATTACAGTTTGCGCAGTTTTTAATTTAAGTGCTTCTCTCGCCTCAATAACATTCGGCACTATGGGTAGTATATCGGCCAGCGGATGGCCAACATAGGTCACCGGTATGCCTGCTTTTTGATAGATTGCAGGTTCAAATGGAAATAGTGCCAGAATATGCGAAACGGCTTTTTTAATAGCACCAATGCGGCCTTTGCGCCACGCCCAAATGGATGGACTGACATAGTGAATGGCTGGAATACCTTTATTTTTGAGTCTTTTTTCAAGCCAAAAGTTAAAATCTGGCGCATCTACACCAATAAATGCATCGGGCGCAGACGCTAATAC
>JAKPIR010000286.1 GCA_029549705.1 Pseudomonadota bacterium
AAGAAATTGGCTTAGCGCAAGCCCGTGACATCCGCTTTATTCCAATGTCTGCACTTAATGGCGATATGTTGGTGGATCGCTTAGATAACATGCCTTGGTATCAGGGTGAGACACTACTTGAAATTCTAGAAAAGGCCCCAGCTGCCGATACTGAGCTATCTGAAGAGTTTCGCTTTCCGGTTCAATTTGTTTGCCGCCCACATGCCAGTGCAGATGCAGATCTTCACGACTTTAGGGGTTTTATGGGCCGCGTTGAAAGTGGTGACATTGCCGTGGGTGATGCGGTAACAGTATTACCCAACGGCTATCAATCAAAAGTGAAAGCCATTCAACTTGGTGAAACCCAGCTTCAGAGCGCGCAAACCGAGCAGAGCGTTACGCTGTTATTAGAAGATGAAATTGACACTTCACGCGGCGATATGATTGTGAAAACAGGTAGCAACATTGCCCCTGTTAAGCAAATAGAAGCATTTGTTTGCTGGCTTTCAGAAACGCCCTTGTCTCCGGCACGCACCTATATTATCCGCCACACCACACGTGAATCTAAAGCCAAAGTGGGTGCCATTGCTTATAAAGTAGATGTCAATACGCTTGTGCAACAGTCAGCGACTGACCTGAAAATGAATGACATCGCACGCATCAGCTTTAAACTCGCACAGCCACTGATGGTAGACAGCTACAGCCAAAACCGTGCAACTGGCGCGTTTATTGTGATTGATGAAAGCACCAACAATACTGTTGGTGCTGGTATGATTGTTTAACGTCTATTTGATATGGCGCAAAATTAAGCCATGCAATTAAACTAAATTTCTAATAAAATAGCACTTTAAGCTTTTAGCTATTAAGGACTGATGAAATGACCTATGTTGTCACCGAAAATTGTATTCAATGTAAATATACCGACTGTGTGGATGTTTGCCCAGTGGACTGCTTTGTAGAAGGCCCGAACTTTTTAGCCATTGACCCTGACGAATGCATTGATTGCACCTTGTGCGTGGCAGAATGCCCTGCAGAGGCTATTTTTGCTGAAGATGATGTCCCTGCCGACCAGCAAGAGTATATTGCGCTCAACGCCCGTTTAGCAAAAGTGTGGCCTGTGATTTCTGCACGAAAA
Source organism: Pseudomonadota bacterium (assembly GCA_029549705.1). Lineage (GTDB taxonomy): Bacteria > Pseudomonadota > Gammaproteobacteria > Burkholderiales > Methylophilaceae > Methylotenera. The sequence goes on from JAKPIR010000286.1 coordinate 1,115, forward strand.
GAGCCCCTTGAAGATGCAGATGCCATGAATGGCGTGCCGGGTAAACGTGATTTACTGGTTGAATAAACAATAATATTCAAGATTTTTTACCAAGGAGGCTATGCCTCCTTTTTTGTTGGCCGCGCATTTGTCTTTCACTAAAACTATGTTGTAATGACATTTTTGCACTTAAAGTAAAGCATGAAAGATGGATTAAAAGCCGGCTTACAATACACGCACACGTTTGTTGTGCCACAGTCTAAAACTGTGCCTGCCTTGTACCCAGAAGCAAACGAATTTATTGCCATGCCAGAAGTATTTGCCACGGGTTTTTTGGTAGGTTTTTTAGAGTGGGCATGCATCAAAGCTATCCACCCCTACCTTGATTGGCCGCAAGAGCAAACCGTTGGCACCCATATTAATGTCAGTCACCAGGCCGCCACACCCATAGGTTTAGCAGTTACTGCCCATGTTGAATTGATTGCATTAGAGGGCAGAAAGCTTACATTTAGAGTAGAGGCACACGATGGCATTGATTTAATTTCAAAGGGCACGCACGAGCGCTTTATTATCAATCGAGAAAAATTTGAGGCCAAATTGGCCGATAAAATGACAAAAAAATCATAATTTATGGGGATGTAAATAATTTATGGAACTCATTTCTAACCTAGCCCTTGCGGGCGGCCTCAGCTGGGCAAGCGGCCTGCGGCTATACATCACCGTATTTGCGGTGGGTATGATGAATAAATTTGGCTATATTGACCTACCCGCCACACTTGATATTTTAAGCAACCCGATTGTTATTGCTGTAGCTGGCATACTGGCGGTGATTGAATTTTTAGCGGACAAAATCCCCTACGTAGATACCGCCTGGGACAGCATTCAAACCTTCATTCGCATTCCTGCTGGCGCATTACTCGCCATGGGGGCGATTAACACGAGCGACCCGATAATTGCCACGATTGCCGCCCTACTCGGCGGCTCACTGGCAGGTGCAACCCACGCCACCAAGGCAGGTAGCCGCGCACTCATTAACACCTCCCCTGAACCCGTTAGCAACATCGCCGCCTCGTTCACTGAAGAAAGCGCACTCATTACAGGCGGCTGGCTAGTATTTGCCCACCCTGCCGTGTTTATTGGGGTGCTGTGCGGGTTTATATTATTGCTGTTTTGGTTGCTGCCCAAGGTTTGGCGCGGGGCTAAAATGGTGTTGAGTAAGTTTAAATTTAGCTCAGACAATTAGCCTACCATAATGAAAGACAACCCAATTACCACATATCGCATCAGTAATAATGCCAAAAAATTTGCCCGGTATAGCAAATACCATTCATTTCTGATATGTGAAGACCATATTGCCTTTAATGGTAAAACCTCATCTCAACTTATTGATTACCTCTCACTAACATCCCATGTTACCGTTCACTCTGGCTGGTTTTGGGATGCATTGAAATTTAACACGACAGAAGCAATTCTGTTTGGTGGTGTTGATATGAAAGTGTCTGAAAGTTTATGCGACACCATCAATCAGCAGATTAAAAAATTTACATCTCAAAAAAT
>JAKPIR010000311.1 GCA_029549705.1 Pseudomonadota bacterium
GGCGCGGCACTCAGCCCATTTAATACTTTTTTAATTCTGCAAGGCCTAGAAACGCTGGCCTTGCGCATTGAACGCCACAGTGACAATGCCCTGCGCGTTGCGCAATATTTAAAAGCGCATCAAAAAGTGAAATGGGTGAAATACGCAGGCCTAAGTGACCATCCAGAACACGCGCTAGTCCACAAGTATTTAAATGGCAAAGCCTCAGGCATTTTAACCTTTGGCGTTGCAAATGGCTTAGCAGGTGGCACACGTTTTATAGATGCGCTTAAACTCATCACACGTTTGGTCAACATTGGCGATGCAAAAAGCTTAGCCTGTCACCCCGCTACCACCACGCACCGCCAATTAAATGCCGAAGAGCTTAAAAAAGCAGGCGTGAGTGAGGATATGGTGCGCATTTCTGTGGGCATTGAAAACATAGCCGATATTATTGATGACTTAGAACAAGCGCTGGCGCAGGTTTAAGGTGAATCTTTCACTTAAAAGGATATGAGAATGAGTCAAGTTGAACCGCGCCCACCTATGCCGCCATTCACGCGTGAAACGGCTATTCAAAAAATACGCATGGCTGAAGATGGCTGGAATAGCCGCGACCCACAACGCGTTTCTTTAGTTTATACGCCAGATTCGCAATGGCGTAACCGTGCAGAGTTTCCTAAAGGGCGCGCTGAAATCGTGGCATTTTTAACTAAAAAATGGGCAAAGGAACATGATTACAGGTTAATAAAAGAATTATGGGCTTTTGATGGCAACCGCATTGCAGTGCGCTTTGCTTATGAATGGCATGATGATGCTGGCCATTGGTTTCGCTCTTATGGCAACGAAAACTGGCAGTTTGATGCTAACGGCTTGATGGAACTGCGCTACGCCAGCATTAACGATTTAGCCATTCAAGAATCTGAACGAAAATTCTTTTGGCCACTAGGCCGCAGACCTGATAGCCATGCGGGCTTGAGTGAACTTGGTTTGTAAATAGCGCTTGAAACGAATCGGTTGTTCCTTGTGAATAATCTGGCAAACCCTTACAGGGCTGCCAGATTTCTGTGACTAAAGTCCGCCTGGTGCTTTATGAGAAGTTAAACGCAACAATGCGCTTACCATCACATCGACTTCAGCCGTTGTATTGTAAAACGCAAGTGATGGACGCACAGTCGTTTCAACGCCAAAGCGACGCAAAATAGGCTGCGCGCAATGGTGGCCAGAGCGCACTGCAATCCCCTCCTTATTTAGGGCTGCACCCACTTCTTCACTCTCATAACCATCAAGCTTGAAAGACAACACGCTGGCTTTTTCTTTTGCGGTACCGATTAAATGCAAGCCTGGTACTTTACACATAGCCGCTGTGGCATACACTAACAACTCATGCTCATAGCGGGCGATGTTATCAATCCCAATGCGTTCCACATACTCTAATGCAGCGCCTAAGCCTACTGCATCCGCAATATTGCCTGTGCCTGCTTCAAACTTCGCTGGCGCTTCATGATAGACGGTTTTATCAAACGTCACGTCCTGAATCATATTGCCGCCTCCCTGCCAAGCAGGCATATCGTCCAGCACTTCTTTTTTGCCGTAAAGCGCTCCAATGCCTGTCGGGCCAAACACTTTATGCCCTGAGAACACAAAAAAATCTGGGTCGAGCGCCTGCACATCCGTACGCATGTGTGAAACCGATTGTGCGCCATCCAACAACACTTTGGCGCCTGCACGATGCGCCATTTGTATCATTTCTGCTGCTGGCGTCACCGTACCTAAGGCATTTGAAACTTGCGTGAAAGACACTAATTTCACCCGTGAAGTGAGCAGTTTTTGATATTCCGCTAACAACACTTGGCCGCTATCGTCCACTGGAGCCACTTTTAACTTGGCACCTGTTTCTTGGCAAAGTTGCTGCCAGGGCACAATATTGGCATGATGTTCAAGGTGTGAAATAAGAATTTCATCCCCCTCACCAATATGCTTTTTTCCCCAAGTTTTGGCGACCAAATTAATCGCTTCAGTTGTACCGCGCACAAATACAATGTTATCCACCGATGGTGCATTGATAAAACGGCGCACTGTTTCACGTGCACCTTCATAGGCATCGGTTGCACGCGCAGCCAACTCATGCGCGGCACGGTGAATGTTAGAATTTTCATGTTCATAAAAATATGAAATTCTATCTATTACGGCCTGCGGTTTTTGCGTCGTGGCGGCATTATCAAACCAAATGAGCGGACGTCCATTCACCAATTCACGCAAAATAGGAAAATCTTTACGCACTAAATTGGCATCAAATGCAGGGTGTGCACTGGCAGCAGGCCCCGCTACCGCAGCATCTTGCTGGTGCGGTGAATCCTGTAAAAAATAATATGGCGCAGCCCCTGCCTGGCTTGTAGTTTGGCTTGACCCTGCGCTACTAATGCCTGACTGGCTGCCTAACCCCCCCAACAGCTGGTTCAATTCTGCCTGATAGGGGTCATCAATACCACCTAATAATTGTCCGATATCTACTATGCCACTCACGGGTAACTGGTTGGCATAGCCTGTATTCACCACATCAGCAGACGTCAAATTTGGCACGCCTGAAGCGACACTTGGTACCGCCGAAAAGATGGACGGTGTTGGCGTTTGCACTGGATCAGTGATGATATTGGGGCTGGGCAGCACCGCATTTGCCGCCACAGGGTTGAGCGATGCATTTGATGGAAAATCCTCTTTTTTAGCAAAAGGCGAACCCGCCGGAAAACCTTCCGCATAGAGTTCATTGGCAATACGGCTGAGTTCGGCAACATCCAAGTGACCGGTTTGGCTAGCCTGTCTGCCAATAGCCAAGCCAGCAGCCATTCTTGGATGCTCACCTGGCAAGGCCGCTAAAATGGCTTCTGGTTCAAAAGAGGATAAATCACCCAATGCAGGTGAAAATCCATTATTTGTAGTCATAGTAATTGCCTACATCCACATTCTCTAACACGGCAATCGCGTCATCCGTCAATACTGCAAGTGAGCAATAAAGCGATACTAAGTAAGACGCAATGGCTTTGTGATTAATCCCCATAAAGCGCACTGATAAGCCCATACTTTGTTGGCCTGGCAGGTTTGGTTGATATAAACCCACTACGCCTTGACGACTTTCACCTGTGCGAAGTAACAGGATGTTTGTTTTGCCTTTGGTGACGCGCAATTTATCGCAAGGGATAATCGGCACACCGCGCCACGTAATGAACTGTGAGCCAAACAGTGCAACTGTTGGCGGTGGTACGCCACGGCGTGTACATTCACGGCCAAATGCAGCAATCGCTTGTGGATGCGCTAAGAAAAACGCTGGCTCTTTCCAAACTTTGGTCAGCAACTCATCAAAGTCGTCCGGTGTTGGTGCGCCTGTGCGTGATTTCACTTTTTGTGAATCAACAATATTGTTCAATAAACCATATTCTGCATTGTTGATTAATTCGCTCTCTTGACGCTCTTTAACGGTTTCAATCGTTAAGCGCAATTGCTCTTTAATTTGGTTGTGCGGACTGCTGTATAAATCTGATACACGCGTGTGTACATCCACCGCTGTGTTGACTGCATTTAATACATACTCACGGCCCCACCCTTCGTAATCTACAAAAGTTTGTGGAATTTCACGTTCATCTTTTCCAGAGCAGTCTACTTCAATGGCGCTTGGATCCTTTACCTTATTCACGCGGTAAATACCTGCTTCAACAGGCACCCATTGCAATAAATGTACTAACCAGCGTGGGGTAATGGTCCCCATCATTGGGACGGTTTTGGTTGCATTCGATAGCGTGCGTGCAGCAACGTCGCCTAGTGCGGTATGGGCTTGATGAATATCAGTCATGAGTTTCTCCAGTGATAAAATTAAAAAAGTTTTGTTATTTTGTAGTTTCTGCGGCTACTGTTTCTTGAACACTTGCTTGAGATTGCGCTTGCGTAATCTGACTATCGGGCGGAACACTACGTGTCAGCCATACATTGCCGCCAATCACTGAACGTGCACCAATTGTGATGCGCCCCAGCACGGTGGCGCCAGCATAAATGACCACGTCGTCTTCTAAAATAGGGTGTCTTGCACTGCCTTTGATGAGATGTCCATGTTCATCTGTAGGAAAGCGCTTTGCACCTAATGTGACGGCCTGATAAAGCCTCACGTGATTACCAATCACTGCTGTTTCACCAATCACAACGCCTGTGCCATGGTCAATAAAAAAGCCTTCACCAATGGTGGCACCCGGGTGAATATCAATACCTGTCGCCGAGTGTGCGAGTTCTGAAATAATACGTGCAATCAGCGGAAGCCCCAGCGTATGCAACTCGTGCGCAAGGCGATAATGAATAATGGCCGTGATGCCTGGATAGCAAACTAATACTTCATCCAGACTGCGCGCAGCTGGATCGCCCTCAAAGGCATCATTTAAATCTGTATCAATCAGCTGGCGAATTTTAGGAAGCGTTTGAGCGAATGCACGCGTTTTATTGAGTGCAGCTTCTGAGCTGGGCGTTTTATCATGCCCGGTATCTGCAGAATAGCGCAGTTCAAGCTGGATTTGCGTATTGAGCTCTCTTAATGCAGTATCCAGTGTGAAGCCGACAAAATAATCTATGCCTTCTTCTTTAAGTCCAGGGGCGCCCAAACGATTGGGAAAAAGCGCCGCGCTTAAACCATCGACAACACTTTGCAGTGCTTTTCTTGAAGGTAACTTTGGTGGTTTATTTTTTCGATGTCGGTGCTCTAGTGAAGTTAGCCTGACATCACGCAAGGCTTGCACGATGCCGGAGATGTCAAAACTTTCGTTGGGTAGCGTTGTGGCTTGATTTGTCATCTTGAATACCTCGAGCAGAAAATAAAAAAACCAGCATGTCTTACGACATACCGGCCTCCAGCATTCTGGTCAGCACCAAGCTTTGTTTATATTATACATAAGCTAATTATTTAACAGATAATAATTTTTAGTTATAAGCATATCTGATTATATTCTTTTACTTAAACCACAAACTTGCCTACAGTACTGAATTCTAATGAATAAATACGGATAGTAATGATGACTAAAAATTTAGCCCTGAAAAAAAATAAATACGCCAAACGCCTTTTCTCTCTCCTAGTTTATTCAAGTGCGTTGCTGTTTTCTGGTTATGTGGCTGCTGAAACTTCACTATTAAACGTATCCTATGACGTGTCACGTGAATATTACAAAGACCTCAACCCCGCGTTCATACAATACTGGAAAGAAAAAACCGGTGAATCGATCACCATCAATCAATCGCATGGAGGCTCAAGCAAGCAAGCGCGCTCGGTAGTCGATGGTTTGCCTGCCGATGTGATTACCATGAACCGCTCACCTGATATTGATATTTTATATGAGCGCGCAAAACTCATTCCTAAAGATTGGCAAAAACGTTTACCGCATGCCAGCTCACCCACTGCTTCAACTTCGGTATTTTTGGTACGCAAAGGCAACCCTAAGAACATTAAAGACTGGGATGATTTAATCAAACCCAATGTTGCTGCTGTGATTCCCAATCCTAAAACTTCTGGTAACGGTAAGTACACTTACCTAGCGGCATGGGGTTATGTGCTTAAAAATGGCGGTGATGAAGCAAAAGCCAAAGAGTTTGTGACCAAGTTATTTAAAAATGTGCCCGTGTTAGACACAGGCGGCCGTGGTGCAACCACAACGTTTGCGCAGCGCGATATTGGTGATGTGTTACTGACATTTGAAAATGAAGTCTTTCTCATTCAAAAAGAATTGGGGGCTGATAAATTTGAAGTCGTCTACCCTTCTATCAGTGTGTTGGCTGAAAACCCCGTAGCACTAGTAGATAAAGTGGTTGATAAACGCAAAACCCGTGCGCAAGCGCAAGCTTACTTAGAGTTCCACTTCTCTGAAGTGGGGCAGGATATTGCTGCTAAACACTACTTAAGGCCGCAAGTGGACAGCGCTGCTGCCAAGTATGCCACAACCTTTAAACCACTTAAATTATTTAAAGTTGAAGAAGTATTGGGTAGTTGGAACAAAGCTGAAAAAACACACTTTGCCGATGGCGGCATTTTTGACCA
>JAKPIR010000320.1 GCA_029549705.1 Pseudomonadota bacterium
CTTTGAACTACATCTGCGCCTCAGCGCTAATGAAAAAAGCCCTGCATTTCTGCAGGGCTTAAATTCTTGGCTCCTCGACCTGGGCTCGAACCAGGGACACACGGATTAACAGTCCGTTGCTCTACCGACTGAGCTATCGAGGAATCGGTGAAGGCGTGATAATAATGATTTAGCGGCTTTTGGTCAATGACTAAGCGCGTTTAAATTTAAAATATTTTTAACTTAGCGCCTTTTCAATGCGGTCAAGTGCGTTTTGCAGATTGTCCATTGAGGTGGCAAAAGAAATTCTGAAGTAACCCTCAGCGCCAAATGCTGAGCCTGGCACTACGGCAACATCAAAGCTTTCTAACAAGTATTCTGCTAAGGCCATATCCGTTGCCGCATTGATTTTGCCTTGTTGATGTAACTGTTGAATAGCTTTGCGAGCATCGGTAAAGGCATAAAACGCGCCGCCTGCCATCAGGCAGCTTAATCCTGGCATGTTGTTAAAGCGGTCTACCACATATTTGTGACGCTCTTTAAATGCCGCAACCATGGGTTTAATGCAGTCCTGCGAACCTTCAAGAGCCGCTTGTGCAGCCACTTGAGAAATGGAAGTAGGGTTGCTTGTCGATTGGCTTTGTAGAATTTCCATCGCTTTGATGATGTAAGCTGGGCCAGCAGCGTAGCCTATACGCCAACCTGTCATTGAGTAGGCTTTTGAAACACCATTTAACACGATACAGCGGTCTTTTAGTGCCGGTGTGGCGTTGAGAATGTTGTAAAATTTGTCCCCAGTTAAGTTCACGTGCTCGTACATGTCGTCGGTAGCAACCAGCACATGCGGATGTTTAAGTAACACTTCGCCCAAAGCCTTGAGTTCATCAAAGCTGTACACTGCTCCTGTTGGGTTTGAAGGCGAGTTAATCATGAATATTTTGGTTTTTGGCGTGATGGCCGCTTCAAGTTGGGCGGGTTGAAGCTTAAAGCCTTGTTCAATGCCACATTCAATAATCACCGGTGTGGCTTCTGCTACCAACGCAATATCCGCATAACTCACCCAATATGGCGCTGGAATAATGACTTCATCACCTTTATTGAGAACGGCTAAACATAAATTGAAAATGGTTTGTTTACCGCCCACGCCAACAATGACCTCATTGAGCGCATAGTCAAAACCATTTTCATTTTTGAACTTGTTGACAATGGCTTTTTTAAGCCCAGGGATGCCAGCGACTGGCGTGTATTTGGTAAAGCCCGCATCAATGGCGGCTTTTGCGGCATCTTTAATGTGCTGCGGCGTATCAAAATCTGGCTCGCCCGCAGCTAAGCCAATTATTGGACGACCTTCTGCTTTGTACTTGCCAGCCTTGGCGGTAATGGCCAGCGTTGGAGATTCTTTAATGGCTTGTACGCGTTTAGATAAAACGGCCGCTTGGTGCGCTATCGACGATGACAAAATAAGTTTCCTTAAACAAATTTTTATGTGAGGGCTGAATGGGCGCTATTTTACGCATAAATCAGTGGTTTAGGAATGTTTTGTGCGGGCAAGCTTTGCAATATTTTTAGCAATCCATGGATATGCAATACTGCAAATAACGATGAAAATGGCTGTCCAAATTAGCAAGGATTAGCGCATTCATTTTGCCGAGCAAAAAAAGATGCTCTGAAAGCCTTTGTTTATAAGGCTTTCAGAGCATCAAAAAAGGTTGGGCTTGAAATTGGGCTAAAATAAAGTAAAAAAACGATTCTTTAGTTGCGTTAAACGTAGCAAAAAAACATGCAATTTTTACTAAGTTTTTTCAGCTACCAAGATTTAAGCACAATGGCTTCCGTATCTAAATCTTTACAGTCTTCGTTATCGCATTGGGCAACTTTTTTCCATTCGTTAGGAAACGGCATTTTATTTTCAGGTAGTGCCGCACCATCAATGCCAAAGCCGAGGGTGAAGACAACCGCACCATTTTTTACCGAAAAGGCTTTCGTGCCTTCAGCCACTGTTTTCATGATGTTGGCAACTTCTGGAGAAACTTCGTCGTCGGTATCTACCCAGGCTTTAATTTTGCCATCTTCACGCACTGCCATAACTAAAAACCCCCAAGTCGGTTTTGTGGTGAGTGCGGCAAGCTTTTGGTTAATAGTCACTTCAACTTCTTTTACATAACGATCCATTTCATCAACACCGTCCATTTTGTTGAGGATAGTGGTTTTTGGTTGCATTAAATAAATTTTCAAATATTCCGCATTGGCGGCGTTACATGCCAGTGGCAAAAGCAGGGTAAGAAAAGCGAGCAATCTCATTTTGTTGTCCTTTATAAATTAGGTGCGTTAAGTTAAGTTATTTCAGTCATTCAAATGTTGCTAACATTCTTGCTTACAACCAAGTAGCTGGCTATATTCTTGTGCTAACTCTTTGTTAATATTACTAATTGCAACATGAATATCATGCACGGTTGTTTTGTCGCCCGCCGTTTGCGCGATAACACCTAATCGGAATAATGAGTCGGTATTACTGGCGTCTATTGCTACAGATTTTTGGTAAGACTGTTTGGCTTCGTCAATTTTGAACAGGTTTTCTTGCGCCTCGCCGAGTGCATACCATGCATCTGAATTTTTAGGTTCGGCCACTACCCAATTTTGCGCCACTTCAGCCAGTTTCGGCCAGTCTTGATGTATTTCTGGCAGCGCTACTTGCATGAAAAATGGCTTTTTGCTGTCATCCTCTTCCCAAAAAGCTTTACCAACGATTGGAAATTTCGTCTCAACAGGTTGTTTTTGTAAATCCGCTAACCATTCAATAGGCAGCGAGTAAAAGTACGCAGGTCTACCAGGCGTTTTAAAGGTATTGATGCCGAGTAAATTGCCTTCTAAGTCAAAAATACCGCTACCGCTAGCCCCCATCAGAAATTTTGCGCTGCTTCTAATCACATAACCGCCATCAAACATATAGGTTGCTTTTACTGAGCCAGCTGAAGTGAGTGGGTTGGGTACGCCGTTGGAGTGGCCCATGGAAAGCACCTCCTGACCGCGTTTGATATCGTCCCACTTACCAAGCGGTGCTGGGTTGAGTGGTAGGGTAGAAGCGGTCACCAAACATAAATCACGCCAGCGGTCAGCTTGCACTGTTTCAATGGGATAAGAATCTTCGCCGCGGGCTATCCACGGCTCTTTGGTGCTGCGAAAAATATGGCAATTGGTGATGACAGTATTTTTTGCAACAACAACGCCAGAGCCGTACGACAATCCACCACTGGCGTTATAGCCGCGTATCATGACCACAGACTGTAGTGCTTTGAGGATTTTTTCTTGTTCAAGCGCCAATGCCGGCGCAACTTGGCTTATTAATACTACGAGCAGGGCAAATCTACGCATAGAGATCTCCAAAGTTTTAAATGATTATTTTTTTTGTAAAACGTTTTTAAGCATTTTTTGCAATTATTTTGTATTGAAGCGTAAACGTTTGTTTAATGACTAGGTGCAAGAAAGTTAGTTCAACATAGGGTATAAAATGACATACTTACATCAGGCATCGTCAGTGCATGATTTGCTGTTAAAATTAAACGTTAAAATTTTGCAAAGCATCCAGTGTTCGTTACTTTTCCCAATAGTAAGTATCAGCTTTTCCAGCCTTTTCCGCCCGCTGGCGATCAACCGCAGGCAATTGAAAAGCTCACGCAAGGCATCAATGATGGACTGAAGTTTCAAACCCTACTTGGGGTTACGGGTTCAGGCAAGACGTTCACCATGGCCAACGTCATTGCCCGCACGGGCCGCCCAGCCATTGTGATGGCGCCCAATAAAACGCTAGCTGCGCAGCTATACAGTGAGTTTCGCGAATTTTTCCCCAATAATTCGGTGGAATATTTTGTGAGCTATTACGATTATTATCAGCCTGAAGCTTACGTGCCCTCGCGTGATTTGTTCATTGAAAAAGATTCAAGTATCAATGAGCATATCGAGCAGATGCGGCTTTCAGCCACGAAAGCTTTGTTGGAGCGTGAAGACAGTATTATTGTTGCCACAGTCTCGGCGATATACGGCATTGGCGACCCTGTGGACTATCACGGCATGGTGCTGCACGTGCAGCAGGGCGAAAAAATCGCCCAGCGCGATATGATTTCGCGCTTGATTGGCATGCAGTACGACCGCAACGATTTTGATTTTTCTCGCGGTACATTTAGAGTGCGGGGGGATGTGATTGATGTGTTTCCTGCGGAAAATAATGAAACTGCGGTGCGCATTTCAATGTTTGATGATGAAATTGACGCAATCACTTTGTTTGACCCGCTCACAGGTCAAATTTTCAATAAAATCCCGCGTTACACCGTTTATCCATCCAGCCATTACGTGACCCCGCGTGAAACCACCATTAAAGCGATGGAAAAAATCAAGCAAGAATTACGCGAGCGTGTGGATTTTTATATCAAAGAAAACAAACTGGTTGAAGCGCAGCGTATTGAACAGCGCACGCGGTTTGATTTGGAAATGCTCAATGAAATTGGCTTTTGTAAGGGCATTGAAAATTATTCAAGGCATTTGTCTGGGCGAAATCCGGGCGACCCACCACCAACATTGATTGACTATTTGCCTAATGACGCCTTGATGATTATTGATGAAAGCCATGTAACAGTGCCACAAATTGGTGGCATGTTCTTAGGTGACCGCTCACGCAAAACCAATTTGGTCGATT
>JAKPIR010000321.1 GCA_029549705.1 Pseudomonadota bacterium
GATGCCAATCAACATAAAATGGCAGGGGCGCGCATTCATGATTACACGCACCCAGCCTGGAAATTAGATATTGATATTTTAGTCGCGGGTGCCGGGCAAATATTAAGCTATATCACCATACCAAAATGTACCGACATTGCCCAAGCCAAAGAGATGATTGCCTACATTCAAAAAGTGGCGACTTTTAGCGGAATCACTAGGGTGATTCCTGTGCACATTTTAATTGAAACGCACGGTGCACTTAATCAAGTGCATGAAATCGCCAAGTTGCCTTGGCTGCAAGTGCTCGATTTCGGCTTAATGGACTTTGTCAGCGCGCATCATGGGGCAATTCCAGCTAGCGCGATGCGTAGCCCGGGACAATTTGAACATCGCTTGCTGGCGCGCGCCAAAGCAGAAGTCGTTGCGGCAGCCTTAGCCAACGGCGTGGTTCCTGCGCACAACGTGACGCTTGATTTAAAAAACGTGGAAACCACACTAAGCGATGCCAGTCGCGCCCGTAATGAATTCGGCTTTTTGCGCATGTGGAGCATTTACCCCACACAAATTCAAGCTATTGTGGACGCGATGAAACCCAATTACGACGAGGTGATTGACGCAAGCAATATTTTAATAGCCGCACAAGATGCGGCATGGGGGCCAATTCAGTATGCTGGCGAACTCCATGACAGAGCAACCTATCGCTACTTCTGGGAAGTATTGCAAAAAGCCAAACTCACCAATGTCACCATTCCAGACGAAGCACAGAAAAGGTTTTTTTAATGTCAAACTTTATCACTGCAGGCGCACGCTTTCGTTCTGCCATCACGCAAGAAAAACCGCTTCAAATCATCGGTGCAATCAACGCTTATCATGCCATGCTCGCCACCCAAAGCGGCTTCAAGGCCATTTATTTATCGGGTGGAGGTGTGGCAGCAGGCTCACTCGGCCTACCTGATTTAGGTATTTCTACACTTGAAGATGTGCTGGTAGACGTGCGCCGCATTACCGATGCCGTGGATACGCCTTTATTAGTGGACATTGATACCGGCTTTGGCGGTGCTTTTAATATTGCCCGCACGATTAAAAGCGTGGCAAAAGCAGGCGCTGGCGCCGTACATATTGAAGACCAAGTGTCCGCCAAACGCTGTGGCCATCGCCCCAATAAAGCCATTGTGAGCCTAGAAGAAATGGTTGACCGTGTAAAAGCAGCTGTGGACGCCAAACCCTATGATGATTTTGTCATCATGGCACGCACCGATGCGCTGGCGGTAGAAGGCTTGCAATCAGCCATTGACCGCGCTTGCGCTTGTGTTGAAGCAGGTGCGGATATGATTTTTCCTGAAGCAATGACTGATTTGGGGATGTACAAACAATTTGTAGACGCCGTAAAAGTGCCCGTGTTAGCAAACATTACCGAATTTGGCGCAACACCGCTTTTTACCGTAGAAGAACTCGCCAGCGCTGACGTGAGCATGGTGCTATACCCGCTTTCAGCTTTCCGGGCTATGAATTTGGCCGCACTAAAAGTTTATGAGGCGGTAAAAAAAGACGGCACACAAAAAAATGTGCTTGATACCATGCAAACCCGTATGGATCTATACGACCACTTGGGCTACCACACTTTTGAGCAAAAGCTCGATGCCTTATTTCATCAAAAAAAATCATAGCAGAGAGGAAACAGCATGTCTGATGCCGCAACCACTTTAGAACCCAAAAAGAAAAAGGGCGTCGCTTTAGCAGGTGTTGCCGCCGGCACGACGGCCATTTGCACTGTTGGCCACACCGGTAATGACTTGCATTATCGCGGCTATGACATTATTGAGCTCGCCAAACATGCCACATTTGAAGAAGTGGCTTATGTGCTGATTCATGGTGAATTGCCGAACCAAGCCGAACTCGTTGCCTACCATGCGCGTTTAAAAAAACTCCGCGGCATCCCTCAGGCCTTAAAAGAAGTATTGGAACGCATTCCAAAAACAGCACACCCGATGGACGTGATGCGCACGGGCTGCTCAGTGCTCGGCACACTCGAACCTGAAACGGCTGACCGTAATACGCATGATGCCAAAAAGCTAGGAGACCGTTTAATCGCTTGCTTTGGTTCCATTTTGCTTTACTGGTACCACTTTAGCCACAACAACAAACGGATTGATGTGGAAAGTGATGAAGATTCTATCGCTGCGCACTTTTTGTATCTATTGCATGGCAAAAAACCTTCTGATTTACATATCGCCGCGATGAATACTTCGCTCGTCTTGTACGCAGAGCATGAATTTAATGCTTCTACCTTCACTGCTCGGGTGATTGCTGGCACATTATCCGATATGTATTCCTGTATTACGGGGGCTATTGGTGCGTTGCGCGGTCCAAAGCATGGCGGCGCGAATGAGGCAGCAATGGAAATTATCGAACGTTATAAATCTGCGGATGAAGCCGAGGCTGACATCATGGCACGTATGGCACGTAAAGAAATTATTATCGGCTTTGGGCACCCCGTGTACACCATTGCCGACCCAAGAAATGAGTCAATCAAAGCAGTTAGTCGAAAATTAAGCGAAGATAACGGCAATATGACGCTATTTGATGTTTCCGCACGCATCGAAGAAACCATGTGGCGTGAAAAGAAAATGTTCCCCAATCTTGATTGGTACAGCGCCTCCAGCTACCACATGATGGGCATCCCGACGGGCATGTTCACGCCGATTTTTGTCATTTCACGCACCACTGGCTGGGTTGCGCACGTGATTGAGCAACGTATTGACAACAAAATAATTCGCCCAAATGCCGAATACACCGGGCCAGAAAACCGCCCATTTGTAGCACTAGAAAATCGTTAAACCCTTCCCAGCCGCAGATGAACGCAGATTTACGCCGATAAAAAGCATTTAGGGTTTGTACTTATCCGCGTAGTCCGCGTCCATCTGCGGCTAATTTTTAAATTTTTTATAAGAGCTCAGCCATGTCATCTCACATCTCCAACGTCCGCCCCGCTCCCGACCAAGTCATTGTCGATATTGCCAACTATGTGGCAGATTATGAAATCAAAAGTGATGAAGCTTTTGATACCGCGCGTAACTGCCTCATGGATACACTCGGCTGCGGTTTTGAGGCCTTAGATTACCCGGCCTGTACCAAGTTGCTTGGCCCTGTGATTGCAGGTACGGTGGTGCCAAATGGCGCAAAAGTGCCTGGCACTTCATATCAGCTTGACCCAATTCTGGCCGCTTTTAACATCGGCGCGATGATACGCTGGCTAGACTTTAACGACACCTGGCTTGCCGCAGAATGGGGGCACCCATCAGATAACTTGGGCGGCATTTTAGCGGTCGCTGATTACCTTTCACGTAAAAATGTCGCTGAAGGCAAGGCAGCGCTAACGATTAAAGATGTGCTGACTGCGATGATTAAAGCGCATGAAATTCAAGGCGTGCTAGCCCTTGAAAACAGTTTTAACCGTGTTGGCTTAGACCATGTGATTTTAGTCAAAATCGCTTCTACAGCCGTGGTCACTAAATTGCTTGGCGGCAATAAAGAAGACATTATCGATGCTGTTTCTAACGCATTTGTCGATGGTCAGAGTTTGCGTACTTACCGCCATTCACCAAACACTGGCTCACGTAAATCATGGGCGGCAGGCGATGCTACTTCGCGTGCCGTACGCCTAGCCTGGATGACCATGCAAGGTGAAATGGGCTATCCATCAGCACTCACCGCCAAAACCTGGGGCTTTTATGATGTGCTATTTAAAGGCAACGCCTTCAAATTCCAGCGTGACTATGGTTCATATGTCATGGAGCAAGTCTTGTTCAAAATCTCGTTTCCGGCCGAGTTTCACGCGCAGACTGCGGTGGAATGCGCATTTCAATTGAACAAAGAAGTCGGTAGCAAACTGCAAACACTAGAACAAATTGCGCAGATTGATAAAATCGTCATCACCACGCACGAGTCTGCCATTCGCATCATCGACAAAACTGGCCCGCTGGATAACCCGGCTGACCGCGATCACTGTATTCAATACATGGCGGCAGTCGGCCTGCTCAAGGGCAGCCTGACGGCTCAAGATTATGAAGATGCCGCCGCTGCTGACGCACGCATCGATGCGCTTCGCACCAAAATGACCTGTGTAGAAAATACCCAATACACCAAAGACTACCACGACCCCGAAAAGCGCTCGATTGCCAATGCCATTCAGATTTTCTTCAAGGACGGCAGCTCTTCTAGCAACATCGCCGTGGAATACCCAATCGGCCATCGCCGTCGCCGCGGTGAGGGCATTCCAGAGTTAGTGAAAAAATTTAAGGTAAATTTAGCACGTAGATTTGATGCTAAAAAACAGGATGAGATTTTGGCTTTGTGCTTAGACCAAAATAAGTTAGAAGCGACTTCTGTGCATACCTTTGTTGATTTATTAACCGTTTGAAGTTAGAACCGTCAACGTTAATTCTTAGTCTTTTAAGTGGTGAATAAAAGGGTAGGCTAGCTAAACGCCTACTCTTTTATATTTTCTAAAACTCTTCTTTTGGATAAATATTCAAGCACCATGCTTTCAATACCCTCTTCTATTTTTGGCTTTCCTACCGAAATAAAATAAACCCACTTACCCAAAATATAAGCTTGATACAAAAAAACTAGCTCGTTAGTTCTGCGATATGCGCATAGCTTAAAATTTAACGCATTATGCGAAAATGAGATTGGCTGTTTCCACCTGCTTTTATACTTTACACCACTAATTTTAATGGGTTTTGCCAACTCAAGTTCAGTATCCAAAGTAAAAATATTATTGTGCATTACAATCAGCAATTAATTAGATTAATGTGACATGCAAATTCAATGCCAAAACATCATAAAAATTTATATATACAAATCAATTTGTTATGAAAATTATTGCAAATTAAAGTTTATCTGTGCGTTGTATTTTCGACAGCATTGACTGAAGAGTTAACTGATATGCCTAATTCGATTCAATTTTTATTCAAATCTACTGTAAATTGCCCGAGAGAAAAATGCTGCCCTGCAAGCCTTATAAATAAAGGCTTGCAGGGCAGCACTACAGAAGAAAGCAACATTCTTAGTTGTTGACGCGCATTTAAAATTAACAGCAACATCAATGTCCAAATAAAAGCTTTTTGCACACCATGCGACTAGGGTAAAATAGCGTTTTATTAGAACTGCTGTTTTGAAAGCTCGCACGATGACCCTTACCACGCTTAATGCCTTATCTCCTCTTGATGGTCGCTACCAATCTAAACTGGATGCACTGCGTCCTTACTTTAGTGAGTACGCGCTTATTAAACATCGTGCTTGGGTTGAAGTAGAGTGGCTTAAAGCGCTGAGTGCGGCTAAAGATTTACAAGAAATTGCGCCTTTTTCTGCAGAAACCACCAAAGAATTAGATAGCGCCATAGCTAATTTTAGTGAAGTGGATGCGGCGCAGGTGAAAGCCATTGAATCGCGCACCAACCACGATGTCAAAGCGCTGGAATATTGGCTTAAAGAAAAGTTTGATGCCAACCCAGAAATCAAAAAAGCCAGTGAATTTATCCACTTTGCCTGTACCAGTGAAGATATCAACAATTTATCGCATGGCTTAATGCTCAAAACCGCACGCGATAGCGTGATGCTGCCGTTTTTAAACAACTTAATCGCACGTTTGAGCGAGTTGGCACAACAATTAGCCGCACAGCCGATGCTTTCACGCACACATGGGCAAACGGCGTCTCCCACAACCATGGGCAAAGAGTTGGCGAATGTTGTTTACCGCTTGCAACGCCAGCAAAAGCAGCTGGCAAACAACGAAATATTGGGTAAAATCAACGGCGCTGTGGGTAACTTTAATGCACATTTATCCGCCTACCCTACATTTGATTGGGAAACTTTTGCCAAGCGTTTTGTAGAATCGCTCGGGTTAGTTTATAACCCAATGACCATCCAAATTGAGCCGCACGATTACATGGCGGAGCTGTATGATTGCTTTGCGCGCATCAACACCATTTTAATTGACCTCAATCGCGATATTTGGGGTTACATTTCAGTCGGTTACTTTAAGCAAAAAGTTAAAGCTGGCGAAATTGGTTCATCTACCATGCCACATAAAGTCAACCCGATTGACTTTGAAAATTCTGAAGGCAATTTGGGCTTAGCCAATGCCGTGCTGCGCCACATGGCAGAAAAATTGCCAATCTCGCGCTGGCAGCGCGACTTAACCGATAGCACCGTGTTACGCAACATGGGGGTGGCCTTTGGTTACACGCTGTTGGGCTTTGACTCCTGCTTACGTGGCTTGAATAAACTCGAAATTAACGCAGCCAAACTTCTTGAGGATTTGGACAATAGCTGGGAAGTGCTTGCCGAGCCGATTCAAACCGTGATGCGCCGCTATGGCATTGAAAACCCGTACGAGCAACTCAAAGAATTAACGCGCGGCAAAGGTGGTATTAACAAAGATTCGCTGCATGTGTTTATTAGTGGCTTAGCCATCCCGCATGATGCCAAAGTCGCGCTGCTCACGCTCACCCCAGCAAGTTATATCGGCAAGGCAACGGAGCTTGCAAAGCATATTTAATTTTGTAGGGATGAAGTCAGCCCTGATGCGCTTCTACCCCACTAACATTGAATACCAGCTTGCTATTGTAGGCCGGCGATTTTTAAAGTGTATTTTACTATTGGCACTTTTACTCCCCTGCCCGGCAACACAGGCTGCAGCGTTTCAATATCAAGTTGAAATAATCGTCACGGCCGAAAATGCGAATGGCCAAGTCACCACAATCAAGTCAATGCTTGAAAAGCATTTACCGATTATTAAATGGCGTGAAAACCCAAGGTTAACGCCAGTCGAATGGCAACGCTTGGTCAGCGTGGCGCCACAAGACATTAAAAGCCTGCTTAAAACTGAGGGCTACTTCTCGCCTGACATTGCCTCTGCCCTAGAAAATAAAGGTGAAACCTCGCTGGCCACCTTCACCGTTAAGCTGGGCAAACCCGTGACTATTAGCAAAGTTGATATTCAATTTGAGGGTGCAATTCTGCAACAGGAAAATGGCATCTCACCGAATATTGAGGCCCTTAACCAAGAGTGGTTGTTACCAATTGGCGAGCAGTTTCGCCAAGAATACTGGAGTTTAGCCAAACAGAAGCTACTCACCAGTTTGCTGGTAGAACGTTACCCAAACGCACGCATCAGCAATAGCAAAGCAGAAATCAATTTAGAAACACATCGCGTTGCATTAACCGTTGAAGTTGATAGCGGACCTGTGGTGCAGTTTGGCGAACTAACGATTGAAGGCTTAGAACGCTACTCGGAAAACGTCGTCAGAAATAATAGCCCCATAAAGCCTGGAAAAGTCTATAACCAGACCGATTTACTGACTTTTCAAACACGCTTACAAGAAATCGGCTACTTTAAAAACGTTGAAGTCACAGCAGATACGCAATCAGCCGACCATGAAAATAATGATGCCCCCATCAAAGTAGTGGTAGAAGAAAATAAAAGCATCAAAGTAGGTGTTGGCGCGGGCTACAGCACGAACACGGGTGCACGGGTGCAGTTCACTTATGATGACCTAGATTTTATGGACCGCGACTGGCGGTTTGCCAGCAGCTTGAAAGTTGAGCAAAAAGCACAGTTTCTTGGCGGACAAATTCAGTTTCCTATAACAAGCAAAGGATACCGAGACAGCATGAGCGCCGATATGAACCGTACTGCATTTGAGGGACAAACGGTGACTTCCAGTCAACTCGGTATCAAACGCACATGGGGACCGCGTAAACGCGAACAATACCTAGGTGCCAACTATTTGATTGAGCAACAAGATGTAGATGGTGGTGAAACGACTACTAAAAAAGTAGGCACCCTCAATTATGGCATCACCCTCAGGCGCACAGATAACGACTTAGCGCCCATGCGCGGCTATTTATTCAACGCCCAATTTGCTGCGGCTCCACTGGATGCCCTTTCAAATGGCCGCTTTTTGCACAGCTACATTAAAACGCAAGCCTATTACCCCATTACCAGTAGCACACAGTTAATAGCCCGCGCCGAACTGGGCATGGTGAACGGCAAAAACAGCGCTCCCGAGACAT
>JAKPIR010000365.1 GCA_029549705.1 Pseudomonadota bacterium
GTGACGGGTAGTACATTTAGGGCATTTCATTTAAGGGCAAAAGGTGGAAGGCAGCCATCAGTGGTCTATCGTGAATATACTAAGCAGTTAATAAGTGAAAAGTTGGACGATTTAAAGAAAATCGAAAATTGGGATGCTTACTCAGAATTTGTAAAAATAAGTGCAAATGGGCTGGTAGAAAAATTCAATTATGAAGCGAAAGAGTCTAGCTTTCTTAGATTTGGTAGTGCGGCTAAATTGCTCAACTTATCTTTTAAACATGTGTTAAAACATAGTGGTTTTACCGTAGAGGAACGTGATAGGCTGACAGGCTTTCTTCACGTTCCACTAGATAGCTATACCTTGCAAGGTATTCGCAAACTTGCTTTGGAATTCAAAATTCCAGCAAATGCAAGCATGGGTTGGGAGTCCCTGAAAAATGAAAAAATTTATCAGGAAATTCAAAAGTGGATTAAGAACCAGTGTGAAAAAATAAGCTGTAAACCAATACACTATGAAATTGCTGCATGGAATTTATCTCACCCTAAATTGATAGATTACCCACATGAAAGTTAAATTGCCTCGATACCTTACCAAATCCCGCTTCAAACTCGCCGTTGAATGCCCAACCAAGCTTTTCTATTCGGGCAAGCCAAAAGAGTATCGCGATACCATGCAAGAAAACGCCTTTATGGCGATGTTGGCAGAGGGTGGCTACCAAGTGGGGGCGCTGGCTAAGTTGCGTTACCCTGATGGCATTGAGATTGAAGATAAAAAGCATGCTGAGGCTTATGCCAAAACGCTGGAATATTTAAAGCGCGATAATGTGGTGTTATTTGAGCCTGCCATTTTGGTTGGCCATTTTTTTATTCGGATTGATATTTTAATTAAGCAAGGCAATCGCTTTGAGTTAATTGAGGTGAAGGCGAAGTCTTATGATTCGATGAACCCAAGCATTGAAGGTGCGCGTGGTGGCATCACGTCTGGCATGTTGCCTTATCTTCAAGATGCAGCTTTTCAAACTTGGGTGTTACGGCAGGCTTTCCCCCATGCTGAAATTACCACGGCTTTAATGATGCCTGATAAAGCGCAAAGTTCTGCGGTGGATGGCATTAACCAGATGTTTAAAATTGGCGAGCGTTCGCAGGTTGAGGTGGTGATTCCTGCGCATGTGAATGGCAAACAATTGGCGGAAAATTTGCTGACTAAAGTGTGTGTAGATGGTTATGTGGCAAAAATTTTGGCCGCGCCCATTCAATATGCTGGTGGCGAGGGCATGTTAAATGAAGTGGCAAAAACTTGGGCGCAAGCATACGTGCAAGATGAAAAAATCAGCCCAGCTATTGGTGCGCAATGCGGTGGCTGCCAGTTTAAATCGGCCATTGGTGACGCGCTCAAAAGTGGTTTTCATGAATGTTGGCAACAGGCGAACGGTTGGAAAAATCAAGATTTTGCTGACGGCACAGTGCTGGATTTATGGAACTTTAGAGGCAAACAAAAGCTGATTGACCTTGGTATTTGCAAAATTAACCAAGTCACGCGCGATGATGTTGGCAGCTTTGATGATGAGGCGAACGAGGCTGGTTTAAGCCGCAAACAACGGCAATGGTTACAAGTGAGCGGTATACCTGAAGATTATGATTTTGGCGGCTATTATTTTGACCAAGATTATGCCAGAGTAGCCATGGCGGGCTGGCAATATCCTTATCACTTTATTGATTTTGAAACATCAGCCGTGGCATTGCCTTTTCATGCGGATATGCGCCCTTATGAGCAAATAGCTTTTCAATTTTCTCACCATGAAATGCAGGCAAATGGTAGCGTGCGCCATGCAGGGGAGTTTATTTGTGTTGAAGCCGGCGTGTTTCCCAATTATGCTTTTGCGCGGGCACTTAAACAGCAGTTAGAGGCTGATAGCGGCACGGTGTTTATGTGGAGCCACCACGAAAACACCATTTTATCTGCCATTATCAGGCAGCTTTCTGAAGATAAAAATGCGCCCGAAGATGCAGAGAGTTTAATCAACTTTTTGAAGTCGCTCATTAAAGGTGGAGCGCGTGAAATGGTGGATTTATGCGTTTTTTCTGAAAAAGCCTTTTTTCACCCAGATAC
>JAKPIR010000012.1 GCA_029549705.1 Pseudomonadota bacterium
TCACTGTCAGCAACTTTGGTCGCAACAGCATTCATAAACTTAGTCCCGTGGTAGTACACAAAAGTAATGGCCCAACTCATAAGCCGACTGGTGATTAATGGACTTTTCGGGCTTTCACAGACTGCCAGCATGGTCGCAATACGCATTGCATTCTCTTGGTAGCGTCTAGTTAAGTCTGGAATCACAAAACCGCCTTGCGCTTCCTTTTCCTCTAACATCTCTGCAAATGCGTCTATAAGCTCGTATGCGCCCTCTGAGAACTCAACATCAATAGGACTAGGTGCAATGGTGTAATCGGTGTCCATGCCCTGCAAACTGCCCTCTACGGGCATGTTTGGCCTGATAGATTGAATCCATTGCTTTAAATCGTCAGGAAGTGGCGTTCTTTTTATAGATTTCTTTCCTTCTGTCGGCTGTACGGCCTGAATCACCACAAAACGGTTTAAAAAGCCGTCCTCGATTTCAACAGTAGACAGGTTATGAAATACCTGATTTGGCGTAGCCAGTCCGAGCATGGTGATTGATGGCCAATGCACAATGTTCTGCTGTTTTGCAGCGTCACGCTCATGCGGTTTCAGGCTCATTTTTGAATAGTTGCGTGGCACCAATAGGCTTGTATTGGCTGAGTAAGCCTCGGTTATGGTGGTAAATGCTTCGGCTTGTTGACTGTTTCCAGATCGTCTCGCTGATTGCAATTGTTTTCCGATCTCGTCACTAATCTGAATATGACAAGGAGAGTCAAACAGCGCACTAAAAACCGCACCTGGTGACGTATTCCCTGAACCTGAAAGCAGTGAAAGCAATCCAGTTTCAGCAAGCATATTCTGCACACCGACTTTGATGTAGTTTTTACCGATACCCGTTTCACCAAGCACCATGTAATACATCGCACTTGTATTGGACTCTGTAGAGCAGTAAATCCGACCACTCACCGTTGCACATGCAGCCAAAACGCCCGCTTGTGAAATCTGATACTGAGGATTTCGGCTAAATGAATTGAACCATTCAGCAAGTCGGTTCATGTTCTCAACAGGAAAAGTCTTAATTTCCTCTGGAACATCATCCTCAACCTGATTCGTCAGAATCACATCATTGAGCAATGGCGAATCATCTTCAACCTGCACGGACAACAAGGGCGAAACATCACTCATGGTATGAATCCAACCTTGATCTTTTGCAATTGCAAAAATGGTAGCAATACCAATACCATCCAAACCCTTATATCTGAACGAACGCCAAACGCGGTACTGGTCCTTAGAATCAAACTTTCCTGACTTGATCGACCAGTCACACCAGATTTGATAGCCGCGACTGTCACCAGTGGCATGTAAAGCCATACCCACTTTCAGCCATGTGTCACGATCATCAGAATCAACAAAGTCTAAAGCCTGCATCAAATCACGGACTTGATCACTTGAAAGTACCTGTAATGGCGCGATGCTTGGCGCATTCGAGTAATTGGTCTTATTGCCATTTGCAAGGTCACGCATCCAGTCTGGTAAATTACTGGGCAGCGCACCATCAAGCGGATTGCTTGACAGCTCCCACTCATACTTAAAGCCTGAAATATGGTTACTTGGTGCCAGAATGATGTAGCCATTCATTTTAAGATCGACACCATCACCCAACTTGCCTGGAAGATTCCCGTTCGGTTTGATGAAAATACGATGTTCACCACCGCCACCCGTGAGCGCGGTCACATCGGATTCAATCTTGCCATGCACATGCTCAAGCTCATCAATGGTGTAATCACCACCGTTGCGCGGATCAATATCAACAGCGCATAGTCCAGACTTTTCAAGAAACAGTGCAATATTGGCTTTTGGGTATTTCTTCCACCACTCTTTTATGATTTCTTTATCGTCAGTTGCATTTTTCTGACCATGTGGAGTACATGCAGTAATCGGATGCTTACCTGGTGAAACGCAATTGGTTTTGCAGGCACAGGTCCCATTTTCAATCCACCAGCACGGGAAAATATGCCAACCGAGATCAGCATAGGCATAAGCAGCTTTTAAGTTCTCGCCTTGTGGTGGAATATTCACAATGTTGTTCATTTGCCACCTTTCACAAAATAAGCATTACGTGGCTTTCCACGACCTGATGGCGATGGGATAATTACCAATTTAATTTCTTCTAAATCAATGAGTTGATTAATTATTTTTTCCGAAAGCTCCAAGTCACGCTTAACGTGGAAGTGCTCTTTTTCGCAAAGATTGGCAATCTCGCGAGTACCCATAGTTTTCTGTTCAGAATTTCCGAACTGTGTTAAAATTGGCATGTTCATGTTGGCTTATTCCTTGCTGAACATAAAAGGCTTGACCGTTACAGCGGTTGGGCCTTTCTCGTTTGTGATTTTAGAGTCTTGGCTTATCACGTTCGACTCCGTACTTATGCGACACTGATAGAAACAAAGTCGCGTTTTAAGCTTGGGCGTAAATCAACAGCTTTAAATTTTCCGCCAGTTGCTTTTTGAATGCGCAAAGCCACCTCCGCTGACACAACGCCAGTGGATAGAGAGTGGTTTAATGTTGGTTGCGTAATACCAAGCGCATCAGCCGCTTTTTTTTGGTTTCCAAAATAATCAACAGCTTGTTTTAAGAGTTCATTAGACATAAACACCTCCTATCTGCTGCTTATAAAATATAGAATATTCTATATACAGTCAACAGTTTTAGATAGATATATCTATTTTTATTTTTTTTTTAAAAATATTTGTCTATATTTATTAACAATTTAAAAGCGAAATATAGATAATCATAGAAATATATAGATTTATCTATAGACAATATAAATAGAATATTCTATATTTTATCTCACAAACAACAAAAAAGCCCCAAACACTGACAGGCGATGGGGCTTCAACACAACGAGGTCATTATGACAAATAAATCAAATATTCTCAAGTCTGCATTCATTGCAGCACTTATCAGCACAGGACTGGTCGCAGCTTACGCTTTCCATCCTGCTAAGACTTCTATCGAATTAGAAGAACCACAAGTCAACATAGCTGCACAGCAATACGAAGTTAAAAGCGTGAATTGCAACCAGGTGTGTGCCGCTACTGTCAAAGCTGATGAATACAGCATCTATGTTGAATATGCGCTTGATGATGGCTCGGTTGAGTTCCTGGACATTTTGAACGTGGTTCGTCATGGCAAGACTGTGAACGCACACATTGATCGTTACGAGATCGAAAAGATTAATGCTGCGATTGTTGGGGGTGCGGAATGAATATGATGTCTAAACCTGAGTTGTTCTGCCCTCAACTTCCGAAATTTGAAGTTTCTAGCGATATTGAGGTTGATGGGTCTTTAGTTTCGTTTGATCTAAAACTTGGCTGCATCGTAATCCAATGCTCAATGACTGCTGATGTAGTCAATAAATCACGCGAAGTTTCTTATATCCATAGCCAGTATGGCTCAAATTATCAGTACGAAGATTACTGCAATCAAGACTACGAGCAACTTGTAGTTGATGAAGAAACCTTTGTTCTTGTGGTTGATAACGACAATACGGACATTCCAAACGGCTTGCGTATCACTCTTACTGAAAGCCAAGTCACAGAATTAAACAAGCAGCTTGAATACTTCGCAGAAGAACAAGCCGATCAAGTTTTAGCAGCCTAATGAGAACAATTTTGCGCAATTTATCCAAAAAGTAAGGAAATTGTGCAGATATTTGCTCGGAGAATAGAAAATGAATGCAGTGCTATTTCAATCATGGATTGACGCTAAACGCAATGAAGACGCAGCAAGAGCGCAGCGTCTTGAAGTTGAAGCGCAAATTATTGCGGTGGTCGGTGTCAAGGATGAGGGTGTGACTTCGCTTGAAGATGACCAGTTCAAGGTAAAAACCACTGGCAAG
>JAKPIR010000417.1 GCA_029549705.1 Pseudomonadota bacterium
CCGTAATGGGTAGCAGCGTAAATTGCAAATCCACCCCAACCTGTGCCAATTTCAATCACGTGGTCGGTGGCCTGCAAGGCGAGTTTTTCACAAATGGTTTTTAGTTTGCGTTCGGACGCTTCTTTTAATGTACTGGTGTGCCGATTAAACATGGCGCTGGAGTACATCATGGTTTCATCTAAGAATAATGCAAAAAAATCATTGCCTAAGTCGTAATGCGCGGCAATATTCTTACGGCTGCCTTCAGTGGTGTTGCTGTTGAGCCAATGCAGCACTTGCATCAACG
The DNA here is from genome assembly GCA_029549705.1 of Pseudomonadota bacterium. Lineage (GTDB taxonomy): Bacteria > Pseudomonadota > Gammaproteobacteria > Burkholderiales > Methylophilaceae > Methylotenera. The sequence goes on from JAKPIR010000417.1 coordinate 287, forward strand.
GCCTAGTGAACCATTGATAACCACCTTCAATGGTATCCATCACGGCCTGATTCAGGCACATGATGCGAATCACATCGGTAAGATTATCCGCTGTCCAGTATCCCAGCATATAGGCTTCACCCGCACCAATGCTGCCGCCAAAGGCAATTTCACCATAAAATCGCGCGTCATGGACGTAGATGGTTGCGCTGATATCTGCCGTGTGGCCAAACGTGTGCTGAGATGCGCCATCAATAATCGTTAAGTTGCCCTTTTGCAAAGAATTTAGGCGTTTGAGTATTTGCGTTTTGGCAAAAATCGCCACCCATTTTGAGCGACTTTTTTGCCTGAGGCTGGTGGTCAGGGTTTCTTGTATTTGGGTTACGTTTGACATATTTATTTTGAGATTTGTGCTGGGTGAGCATAAAAAGGAACACGTTTACACCACAGCAAGAAGGCATTCCAGTAAATGGCGGCAACGACTTTAATGGTCATGAACGGATAACTGAGCAGCAGTTTATTTAATGCAGATTCCGTCATCACTTTTTTTTCTAAGGCGAGCGTGGCATTAAACAGTTGCTTACCATCTTTTAAATTTTTCATGTGCACCAGCAATTGATTACCCTCCAGCTTAAACGCCCAGTCATATTGGATATCCATCGGCATAAACGGTGAAACGTGAAAACTTTTATCCAATTTAAATATGGTTAAATCGCCCTGCTTGACTTTTTTGATGGTTTTTTCTGATTTAAAATCATGCACGTAGGCATAATCTTCACCCCATGGGGTATTGGTAATATGGCTCACAATAGCTTGCAAGGTTTGGCCATCCTGCTCAAAGCAGTAGTAAAACGTTACTGGATTAAAACAATGCCCAAAGTAGCGCATATTGGTGAGCATTGTGATTGCACCGCGCGGCGCATGGCCTGTCGCCTGACAGACTAAACGGGTAATCTCTTCTTTTAGTGGAATATCCGGATTGCCGTAATAATCCGCACGCTTAAAGCGTGCCCAATTTTTACTTTCGTAAGACCAAAAACGCATGCCACTAAAGAGCTTAGGCAGTTCATCTAAATCTAAGTACATCACAAACACTTGATAGCGAAAGCCATGCGGTTTAGGGCTAAAACGCTGGTGCGTGACAAACCCTTCATAAATCGCACTAATGCGCATTGCGTAGCCCTGATTTTATGGCTTGCTCAAAATGTTTCAGCGCTTCCAAAGCACTCACCACGCCATCTTCATGAAAGCCGTTGCGCCAGTATGCACCAGCAAAGCCAGTTCTATTTTTGCCGCTGATTTCTGCATGTCTGGCTTGCGCTGCAGCGCCTGCCAAGGTGTAGACTGGGTGTGTGTAAG
>JAKPIR010000421.1 GCA_029549705.1 Pseudomonadota bacterium
TTATCTACCCAGCGTTTAAATAAGTCTACCATGTCAGCTGAAGATTTATCACCTTGGCCGCTGCGACTGAGCCGGTAAACGCCGTTCTCATAAAACGAGCTTGCTGCGGGATCGAGCGCAATAGCGATGTCAATGCCTGGGCGATAACCTGCTGCTTCTATTGCTTCCACAATCAAATCGCAAGCTTCGTCATTACTCTTCAACTGCGGGGCAAATCCGCCTTCATCTCCCACGCTGGTGCTATAGCCCCGCGCCGCCAAGATCTTGTGCAGGGCATGGAACGTTTCAGTGCCAAAGCGCAAGCTTTCAGAATAAGACACCGCACCTAACGGATAAATCATAAACTCTTGAAAGTCCATGCCCGAGTCAGCATGTTTGCCGCCATTGAGCACGTTCATCATGGGGATCGGAAGATGTACAGCTCCTACACCGCCCAGATAGGCATATAGCGGAAGATTGCAGGCTTGCGCAGCTGCGCGGGCCAGTGCTTGGGAAACTCCCAAGATGGCATTGGCACCCAAATTTTCCTTATTGAGTGTCCCATCCAATTCAATCATGGCCAGGTCAAGGTCACCTTGCGCACATGGATTGCGGCCCTTCAGCAAAGGGGCGATGTGCAGATTGACGTTGCCCACAGCCTTGAGTACGCCTTTACCACCATAGCGCTTGGGGTCGCCATCGCGTAGTTCAGCTGCCTCATTTTCTCCTGTTGAAGCACCTGACGGGACAGATGCGGTACCAGTGATGCCATTGGCTAAATGAACATTCACCCGTACGGTAGGATTACCTCTCGAGTCTAGAATTTCGAGAGCGTCAATACTTTCAATACAGGGGTTCATGGCGATTCCTTAGGGTAAGTAAAGTTCTGTTAGGCATTTTTCAGATAACCCATCATGGACTATAGTCCAAAACTACGGATAATGCTAATTCCAGTAAGGCTTCAATCCCAATTAAATAAATTTATCCCAATCAAAGATTGATGAGCTTCATCAATTCTCCAGAATATGAAGTCTTCTGTCAATACTGAATTTTGGGCTTTCTTTAACATTTACTATTTCGGTTGGTGATTGAATTCGCCCTGCAAACAACCAGAATTGTCGTGCTGCTTTACTTTAAATCATTGTATGTGTACACCACCATGCATTATGATGTTAGGTTACGTAAAGGAATAATAAAGATGTTAATTAAAGATAGTGAAGTTGCCGATCTCTACACACCAACCGGCGAAATGCGCGCCCATATTTTTCGCCCCGCCGCACCTGGAAAGTATCCTGGAATTTTAATGTTTTCAGAAATATTTCAAGTAACAGCTCCCATCCGTCGTACCGCCGTCATGCTTGCTGGGCACGGCTTTATTGTTGCATGTCCTGAAATCTATCATGAGTTTGAACCACTAGGTACTGTGCTGTCTTATGATGAAGCGGGTACTACACGCGGCAATGAGCTTAAAATCACTAAACCTGTTGAAGCCTACGATAGTGACGCACGTGCTGTGTTAGATTACTTAAAATCACGAGAAGACTGCACTGGACGCCTAGGCGTCATGGGCATCTGCATTGGCGGACATCTTGCATTTCGTGCTGCGATGAATCCAGATGTGTTAGCGACAACCTGTTTCTATGCCACGGATATTCACAAAAAAGGATTAGGACTAGGCAAAAATGATAACTCAATGCAGCGCACCAGTGAAATTAAAGGTGAACTGCTGCATATCTGGGGCCGTCAGGATCCGCATGTGCCATTAGAAGGTCGCAACCTGCTGAAAGCTCGCCTTGAAGAAGTAGGCACTCGTTTTACTTGGCATGAATTCAACGGCCAGCATGCATTCATGCGCGATGAAGGCCACCGCTATGACCCTGCACTATCACGATTAAGCTGGGACTTACTGCTGGAGTTATTCCACCGCCGCTTAGGCTGGGGCGACCTTGATGAAGAAACAGATGCAACGCCTGCAGAAAGCCGTCACTGATTCATATCATTACAAAATATTAAAATTCACTTTCGAGCTTAATCTAACCCACAAGGTGGATGGCTCACAATCCTCTATAAAATGTAAAAAAACAATGAAATTAGCAATGTTAGGTTTGGGCAAAATGGGTGGCAATATGGCTGCACGTTTGCTTCGTCATAAGATAGAAGTTGTTGGCTTTGATTTTAATAAGGAATTCGTCAACAATCTGGTTGAAAAAGAAGGCCTAATCGCTGCAACTTCTGTGCAAGATGCAGTAAATAAATTAGAAGGTCAAAAAATTGTCTGGATGATGTTGCCCGCAGGTGAAATCACCGAAAAACAGATCAAGGAATTAATTCCTATGCTTAACAAAGGCGATATTATCGTCGATGGTGGTAACTCCAATTACAAGCATAGTCAACGCCGCGGCGCGATGCTGGTCGAGCATGGTATCGGCTTTATGGATTCTGGTACATCTGGCGGCGTATGGGGCTTGGATAATGGCTATTGCCTGATGGTGGGTGCAACAAAAGATGTGGCCGACGCAGTTACGCCAATATTAAAAGCGCTAGCGCCAGCCGCGCACCGTGGCTGGGCACATGTGGGTCCTGTAGGTTCTGGCCATTTCACTAAAATGCTACACAACGGTATTGAATACGGCATGATGCAGGCTTTAGCTGAAGGCTTGGATTTATTAAAAGGAAAAGAAGAGTTTAATTTAGACTTGGCGCAAATCACCGAACTTTGGCGTCATGGTTCTGTAGTGCGTAGCTGGTTGTTAGATTTAACCGCAGAATCACTTAAAGCCGACCAAACATTGGATGGCGTTGCGCCTTACGTCGCTGACTCTGGTGAAGGCCGCTGGACGGTAGTAGAGGCTGTTGAACAAGGCGTTGCTGCCCCAGTATTAACACTGGCTCTGCAAATGCGCTTTGCATCACAAGAGGATGATGGTTACAGTTATAAACTGCTTTCAATGATGCGCAACGCCTTTGGTGGCCATGCTGTAAAATCATCAAAATAGCAATAGGTAAATAGAGGTAATAGAAAATGACTAAAAAGATTGATCCATGTACCCTCGTATTATTTGGTGCCAGCGGCAACTTATCTCGAATCAAGTTAATACCAGGTTTATTCAGACTAGATGTAGCTGGTCGTTTGCCGGATCACATGGCAATTCTTTCTGTAGGCCGTGGTGAAGTGTCACGCGAAGCCTGGCAAGCCGATATCAAAAGCATGCTGGATGCCAAATTCAAGAATGGCTACGATCAAAAAGTCTTTGAACGCTTTATAGCTCGCAATCATTACCAGGCCAACCCGCCAACCGACCCTGACGCATTCACCAAAATGAAGTCTGTTTTGTCTAACGAAAGTATATTCCCGCAAAACTTGGCGTATTTCTTATCGGTACGACCAACCGATTTTGCGCCTGTTGTCGAGCAGCTTTCAGGCGTAGGTTTGCTGGACGAAAGCAAATACTGGCGTCGCGTGCTGATTGAAAAACCATTCGGTACCGATTTAGCAAGTGCGAAAGACTTACAAGCAAAAATCACCAAGCACTTAAAAGAAAGTCAGATCTACCGTATCGACCATTACTTGGGTAAATCCGCGCTACAGAACGTGATGCTTACGCGCTTTACCAATGCAATGTTTGAACCACTTTGGAATAATCAATACATTGACCATGTGCAGATAACCAATAACGAGATTTTAGGCGTAGGAGATCGCACTCAGTTTTATGATTCTACAGGCGCATTGCGTGATATGGTGCAAAGCCACTTATTACAAACATTAGCTTTAGTCGCCATGGAAAAGCCAACGAACTTAAGCCCCGATAGTATTCGAACTGAAAAAATCAAGTTATTGGAATCTATCCGCCCTATCCCTGTAAATGAGCTTAGTAAACACACCTTCCGTGCACAATATGCAGCTGGTCGAGTATGTGTAGCAGATGGTCACGGCGAAAATGTTCCAGGTTATTTGGAAGAGTTGGCAAAAGAAGGTGTAAATGAAAGTGTTACTGAAACTTACGCAGCGCTGAAATTATTCATTGATAACCCACGTTGGAAAGGAGTTCCTTTCTACATACGCACTGCTAAACGCATGCACGAGGGCAACACTGCCATTTCTATTCGCTTCAAGAAGGCACCGATGCAATTGATTGAAGGTCAGCATCAAAACTGGCTCACACTTAATATCCAACCTCGTGAGTGCATCAAAATGGAAATTGAATCTAAAATTCCAGGTTTGG
>JAKPIR010000423.1 GCA_029549705.1 Pseudomonadota bacterium
AAATTGCCAAAGCCAAGTATTTGGGAAAATCAGGCCTGTTGACTGATGCCCTGAAAGGTTTGGGCAAATTAACTGCTGAAGAGCGCCCAGCTGCAGGCGCTGCCATCAATATAGTGAAACAAGCGGTTGAAGCAGCATTGACGGCACGTCGTGAGGCCATATTAAATGCAGAGCAGGCCAAACAATTAGCACAAGAGTCGATAGATGTCACCCTGCCTGCCCGTGCACAGGGGCAAGGCGGTTTGCATCCTGTGACGCTTACCTTAAAGCGTGTGGAAGCGTTATTTCACTCTATTGGCTTTGAAGTGGCCACTGGCCCTGAAATTGAAACGGATTTTTACAATTTCACTGCCTTGAATATTCCAGAAGACCACCCCGCACGCGCCATGCACGACACGTTCTACATTGATGAAGCAAATGTGCTGAGAACGCATACTTCACCAGTGCAAGTGCGCTACATGGAAAACGCCTTAAAAACCAACAAAACACCACCGTTAAAAATTATTGCACCTGGGCGAGTTTATCGAGTAGATTCTGATGCAACCCATTCACCGATGTTTCACCAAGTGGAAGGTCTGTGGGTAGATGAAGACATCAGTTTTGCTAATTTAAAAGGTGTGGTGCAGGATTTCTTGCAAAAATTCTTTGAGCGCGATGATTTGACTGTGCGTTTCAGGCCCTCGTTTTTCCCTTTCACCGAGCCATCCGCTGAAATGGACATGAGTTGGAATGGCGGTTGGCTGGAGATTGGCGGTTGTGGCATGGTGCACCCGGAAGTATTTAAGCATGTGAATATCGACAGCGAGAAATACCGTGGTTTTGCCTTTGGTTTAGGTGTCGAGCGATTAACTATGTTACGTTATGGCGTGAATGATTTGCGTCATTTCTTTAATAACGACTTGCGCTTTTTAAGCCAATTCAGGGAATAGACTGTTTTTCATGCGTCGCAGATAAACGCTGATGCACGCAGATTCTGGATGTAAAAATAAAGAATCCAGTTTTCATCTGCGCTAATCTGCGGCTAAAAGATTTTTTTGTAAGAGCATTTTTATAATTGAAGGCAATATGCAATTTTCAGAAAACTGGTTACGAAGTTTAGTCGATACTGATTTAGATAGTCAGTCTTTAAGTCATGCGCTAACGATGGCGGGCCTTGAAGTTGAAGAAATGCAGTCTGTGGCCGCACCATTTAGTCATGTGGTCGTTGCCAAAATTTTATCAGCCGAAAAACATCCAGATGCAGACCGCTTGCAGATTTTAAAAGTAGACGTTGGTCAGGCAGAGCCACTGCAAATTGTCTGCGGTGCCGCAAACGCACGGGTGGGATTGATTGCACCTTGTGCGCTGGTAGGTGCTGAATTACCTGGGATCTCTATCAAACAGGCTAAAGTACGTGGCGTTGAGTCTTTCGGCATGATGTGTTCCTCGAAAGAGTTAGGATTGAGCGCAGAGGCCTCAGGCTTGTTAGAATTGGAGAGTCATGCGGTAATCGGCCAAAATATACGAGAGCACCTGGACTTAGATGACCATGTGTTTACATTGAAACTTACGCCGAATCGTAGCGATTGTTTGAGTATTACCGGTATCGCGCGTGATGTGGCCGCGATTACTGGCGGCAAGACCAATTTTCAAGAGATTAAGCCAGCAGCCATAGAATTACAGGCGTCTAAGCAAGTATTAGTAGCCGCACAAAAAGCCTGTCCGCACTACTGCGGTCGATTGATTTCAGGTGTAAATGCTAGTTCGCCAACGCCGGCGTGGATGGTAAAGCGTCTTGAGCGTAGCGGTTTGCGCAGTATAAGTGCTGTAGTTGATGTGACCAATTATGTGCTGTTAGCATTAGGTCAACCTTTACATGCCTTCGATGCGGCTAAATTAAGTGGTGATATAGCAGTGCGTTTTGCAAATACAGGCGAGTCACTGAGTTTACTCAATGATCAAACGATTGAGCTGAAAACAGACGACTTGGTGATTGCCGATGCCAGTGGGCCAGTAGCGTTAGCCGGAATTATGGGAGGAAAACCCACCTCCGTAGACGATGCAACGACGGATTTGTTTCTAGAAAGTGCCTTTTTTATTCCTGCAGTAATAGCAGGTAAAGCCCGACGAATCGGCTTGAGTACAGACTCATCCTATCGGTTTGAGCGCGGTGTGGATTTTGGTAACACGCGCAATGCCATTGAATATGCAACAACATTGATTTTGCAAATTTGCGGTGGTAAGGCCGGGGTCATCACTGAGGTTGCAGGTGAAATACCTGCACGCCATGCGGTTAAATTAAGAATGACACGATTGGTTTCAGTGTTAGGTATTGCATTTGAGCAAGAAAAAGTAGCGCAACTGCTAACGCAACTGGGCTTTGCTTATACTGAGTCAAGCAATGTATTCAATGTAACCCCACCGAGTTACCGTTTTGATATTGCGATAGAGGAAGATTTAATCGAAGAAATTGCACGGCTACATGGGTATGACCATATTCCGGCAACTCCTCCAGTGGCAACATTGCGTATGCTGGCGAGCCCCGAGAAGGAACTTCATCTTAACCAATTTAGAGATACATTGGTCTCAAAAGGTTACCAAGAAGTCGTAACTTATAGCTTTGTAGACGAAAGCTGGGAGCGTGATTTATTGGGTAACCCGACACCAATCAAGCTAAAAAACCCCATCGCCAGCAACTTAAGTGTAATGCGTACAAGTTTATGGGGTGGGCTGCTTGATACCTTGATTTATAACTTAAATCGTAAGCAAGACCGGGTATTTATTTTTGAAATTGGTGCCGTCTACCGCCAGCACGAACTAAGTTACTCCGAGGCTACTCGAGTTTCCGGATTGGCTTATGGAAGTGCGCTGCCTGAGCAATGGGCTGCAAAGGATGCGGAAATTGATTTTTTTGATGTTAAAGCTCACATTGAAACGTTGCTTGGGTCTGGGGCAGTGTTTGAAAAAGCAGAACATACTGCATTGCACCCGGGGCAATCTGCCAAAATCTTACTTAATGATAAGGTGGTAGGTTGGCTTGGTAAGTTGCATCCGAAGTGGCAGCAACACTATGATTTGCCAAAAAGTGCCTATTTATTTGAAATTGAAGCTGCAGAAATAGTCAACCGTGATTTGCCCGGTTATCAAGAAGTGTCAAAACTGCTTCCTGTACGTCGGGATATTGCTGTCGTAATAGATGAAAATATTGCGGCCGGACATGTACTCAGTTGTATCAATCAAGCCAATATTCCACTGGTATCAGAGGTGGCATTATTTGATTTGTACCAAGGTAAAGGTGTTGCGGAAAACAAAAAAAGCCTTGCATTATCAGTACTTATGCATGATACTCAAAAAACTTTAACTGACAGTGATGCTGATGCAACCATGGCTAATCTGTTACAATTGTTACAAAATGAATTTAGGGCGGAGTTGAGAAATTAAGTTTGCCAATTTCTTTAAATCAATTGGAGTTAAATCTTTATTTTTTTCATTCGGTTGAACGATAGATTGTACAAAATAAAAGCATCTAAATGCTAGAAATAAGCGGGAGTGTAATATGACATTAACTAAAGCTGAACTTGCAGACTTGCTTTATGAGCAAGTAGGCCTGAATAAGCGCGAAGCAAAAGACATGGTGGAAGCCTTTTTTGAAGAAGTGCGTATAGCACTTGAGGCGGGTGATAGTGTGAAGCTATCTGGCTTTGGTAATTTTGAATTACGTAAAAAATCAGAGCGTCCAGGCCGAAATCCTAAAACGGGTGAAGAGATTCCTATTACGGCACGTCGCGTGGTGACTTTTCATGCAAGTCAAAAGCTAAAGAGTAAAGTTGAAGAGCATTACGCAAAATAAAAGTTAATTTATTTAGTATCCTAAACAATAAGTTAAGTGAGCGCATATGAGTAATCCAACAGCTAAAGTCCAGTTGCCAGCTATACCGGCAAAACGCTACTTCACCATTGGTGAGGTCAGTGAACTTTGTGGCGTTAAGCCCCATGTGCTAAGGTACTGGGAGCAAGAATTTACTCAGCTCAAACCAGTCAAAAGACGCGGTAATCGTCGTTATTATCAGCATCACGAGGTTTTGTTGATACGCCGCATTCGCGAACTATTGTATGAACAAGGTTTTACCATCAGTGGCGCAAGATTACGTTTAGATGAGGCGAATGGTACTGAATCTAACGTGCATGCTGAGCAATTGCCAGTTACACTTAGTGAGCAACCAATCGGTGAGTCGCAATCAGAAAATGCTTATGATTTTACTGCGCTCAAAGCAGAGTTGCTAGACATATTAGCCTTGCTACGCCCACCTATGCAGGCAACCTCATAATTTTAACCAAACTGCTAAAATTAGCCCCCGTAATTGCGGTATAATATGAATCATGTTGAAGCGTAAATCAACATCGGTTCGGGGCGTAGCGCAGCCTGGTAGCGTACATGCATGGGGTGCATGGGGTCGCAAGTTCGAATCTTGCCGTCCCGACCAAATAAATAAGCCACTCTTAATAGATTGGCTTTTTCTTTACCTGAGGGTGAATGTTGTTTAGTGTCAAATCTGCGTCTAAAGCCGAAATGCTTACCAGCGATATATCAACATGCGTGGCATAATACTATTCAATCGGACTTTGCTGGCAGTTGTATTGGGGTTGTTCTTTTTAATACCCATTAGCAGCGCAACATCTGTAGAGCCTACACCGCAAAGTCGCGAGATTGTGTTTGCCATCGGCAATATGCCGCTCAATTTAGACCCGCGTTACGCTACCGATGCCGCATCTGAGCGGGTGAATCGTTTGCTCTATCAAAGCTTGGTCGATTTTGATGCGCAATCTAAACCTGCGCCGCATTTGGCAACTTGGCTTGAAACCAGCCCTACGGAATATCAGTTTACGCTCAAGCAAAATCGTGCACCATTTCACCATGATAAGCCGCTCAATGCGCAGGACGTGAAAGCGACTTATGATTCATTTTTAACTTTAAAAGATTCACCGCATGCGGCTGAATTTACGAATATTCAAAACATTACCGTTTTAGATGATGACACGCTTATTTTTAAATTAAAACAAGCGGATAAGCATTTTCCCGCCAAGTTGTTGATAGGCATTTTACCTGCCGATTTAATCAGCAAAAATCATGATTTTTCACATCAGCCCGTTGGAAATGGGGCGATAAAATTTTCAAATTGGCAAAACAAATTAAGCCTGCTGCGCATAAAAGATGGGCAAAAAATGAGCTTAATTGAAGTGAAAGACCCGACTGTACGTGTGTTAAAACTGCTACACGGCGAGGTAGATTTATTGCAAGGTGAGTTGCCACCAGAATTAGTCAAACATCTACAAAGTAAACCTGAAATTACCGTTAAAACAGGCAAAGGCGCGAATTTTTCATATTTAGGTTTGAATTTTAATGACCCCATGTTGAAAAATGTCAAAGTAAGGCTAGCCATTGCGCACGCCATTAACCGCTCTGCGATGATAGACAAAGTAATGATTGAAAATAGCCGCATCGCCGACCAAATTTTGCCACCTGAGCATTACACCAACCAAGGTTTTAGCCATCCATCGCCTGACGATTATGACTACAACCCTGCAAAAGCTAAGCAACTTTTACTAGAAGCAGGTGTGAAATTGCCGCTAAAATTGGTGTATAAAACCAGCACCGATGCCCAGCGCGTGCGCTTTGCCACCATCATGCAAGCGCAAATGGCACCTGCGGGCATTGCGCTGGAAATCCGCAGCCTAGATTGGGGTACATTCTTTGCCGATGTAAAGGCGGGCAACTTTCAAATTTACGGCCTCACTTGGGTGGGCATCAAAACGCCTGAGATTTACGCCAAAGCATTCGGCTCGCAAAACTTTCCACCCAACGGCTTTAACCGTGGCCGCTATGCCGATGTTGAATTAGATGCGCTACTGGCAAAAGAAGATTGGCAAGCCGCCACAACGCGCATCCACAATCAATTGCCTTATATTCCGCTATGGTATGAAGGGCAGTTTGCGGCGATGCGCAAAGAAATTAGTAATTATTCCCCAAAATCAGATGGGAATTGGGATGACCTTGCTACAATTTCAGTTGGTAAGTAAATTAGCACGTAAAAAAAATATTAAAAGTCTAAAATGTATATTCCATCGCACTTTGAAGAAACAAGGCTAGAGACTATGCATCAATTGATGCATGCACATCCGTTGGCCGCGTTGGTGGTGTTCACGGATAGTGGATTGGTGGCTAACCATATTCCATTCTTTTTATCAGAATTTGAAGGTGAAAATGGCATGTTGCGTGGCCATGTGGCACGGTCAAATCCTATTTGGCAGCGTTTTAATCCTGAATGCAAAGCCTTAATTATTTTTAGTGGCGCACAACATTACATTACGCCATCGTGGTACCCCACAAAAAAAGACACTGGTAAAGTTGTACCTACATGGAATTACGCCGTGGTACATGCGCGTGGTGATATGCAAGTTCGGCACGAAAGTGCTTGGATTCGTAGCCATCTTGAAGAGTTAACCAGTAGAAATGAAAGTGCTATGGATAGCGATTGGCAGGTATCGGATGCTCCAGTTGATTATATTGAGCGCTTGATGAGTATGATTGTTGGCATAGAGATACCCATCTCACACTTAGAAGGCAAGTGGAAAGTAAGCCAAAATCAACCAGCGCAGAATCGTGATGGCGTGATTCAAGGTTTGAAAGCCTTGTCTGGCGATAGCTGCCCAATGGCAGGTTTAGTTGAGGCATACCAAAATAAATGAAAATAGAAATTTCCATTGCAAAACAAACGCTTAAGTTGCTAGATAATGCTGGTAAAGTGCGGACGAAGTATCAAGTTTCAACTGCCGCAAATGGTGCAGGTTGCGAGAAAAATAGTGGCTGTACGCCACTGGGTGAACATATCATCCGCGTCAAGATTGGTGCAGGTGCGCCGCTCAATACCGTTTTTGTGGGGCGTAGGCCAACGGGTGAAATCTGCACGCCTGAGCTGATGGCGCAATTTCCAAGTCGCGATTGGATTTTAACGCGCATTTTGTGGTTAAGCGGTACGGAGCTTGGCAAAAATCGGCTGGGCAATGTGGATAGTATGCAAAGATTTATTTATATTCACGGTACGCCCGATAGCGAGCCGATTGGCGTGCCACGTTCGCATGGTTGTGTGCGGATGCGCAATGCGGATGTGATGGCGTTGTTTGATGCGGTGGAAGTGGGGACAAGGGTGGTGATTCGCTGATGGTATCGTGCAAATTGATACTATCGTCATTCCCGCGTAGGCGGGAATCTAGGCAGCGACCATGCATAGCTTTGCTTATTAGTTGCACTATGTCTGATTTCTCAACCTTGACTGGATTCCCGCCTACGCGGGAATGACGGGTGAGGTCGTGCTTTTAATCAAAAAAATCACTAACTTCGCCACCGTTATTTTTGGCGTGTTGCTACTCACTTTTTTGCTGATTCACCTTGTACCTGGCGACCCTGTAGAAGTCATGTTAGGCGAATCAGCCAGCACGGCAGACCGCACGGCCTTGCGGGCTGATTTAGGGCTAAACCAGCCGCTTATCACCCAGTTTGGCAGTTATTTAAACAAATTGGCGCATGGTGATTTTGGGCAATCTATACACACTAAAACGCCGATTATTGACATGCTGAAAACGCGCTACCCTGCCACGGTAAAGCTGGCCATGTTGTCATTGCTCATTGGAATTTTTATTGGTGTGCCAATGGGCATTTATGCGGCGCTCAAGGCTAATCATTGGCAAGATATTATGGTCACACTAATAAGCGTGCGGCTCTCAGCCATGCCTGCCTTTTGGTTGGGGCCGATGTTGATGTTGATATTTGCCGTGTGGTTGGGTTGGTTGCCTGTGAGTGGCATGGAATCTCGCACTTCGATTATTTTGCCCGCGCTTACCTTGGGTTTTGGGCTAAGCGCTATTCTTACGCGCATGACGCGCACCAGCTTGCTAGAAGTCTTGAATGACGATTACATTCGCACCGCACGCGCTAAAGGTTTAGATGAAAAAACCGTGATTTTACGCCATGCTTTGCGCGCCGCTTTGTTGCCGATTATCACTATTGTTGGCCTACAAATGGGCAGTTTGCTGGCGGGCACAGTGATTACCGAAACCATTTTTTCGTGGGATGGCATCGGCCGCCTGTTGGTAGAAAGCATTGAAAAGCGCGATTACCCTGTCACACAAGCCTGCGTGTTAGTGGTGGCGTTAAGTTATGTGCTGGTGAACTTGGTGACGGATATGCTGTATCGGCTGGCAGATCCGCGTGTGAAATTTGGGAGCTGATTAGCGTGAAAAAATTCGCCATCAGCATTTTATCGTTCTGGCTCATCGCCATTGTCGTTGGCCGCGTATTTCAGCTTAACCCGAATGCGATTGACCTTAACGCCATTTTAAGTGCACCCACTTTAAGCTCACCCAGCACCGCTTATTGGCTTGGTGCAGATGACTTAGGCCGTAGTATCTTTGCACGGCTGTTGCGGGGCGTGGAAGTGTCATTTATCGTGGCGATTGTGGTGACCGTCATCACCATGCTGGTGGGTGTATTCATCGGCTTGGTGGCGGGCTTTTATGGCGGAAAAGTTGACCAGCTTTTAATGCAAATCACCGATGTTTTTTTAGCTTTTCCAGGAATATTATTGGCGATTGCCTTTGCCGCCGTGCTGGGGCCAGGTTTGGTGAATTTAACCATTGCTTTGAGCATCACGGGTTGGGTAAGCTACGCACGGCTCACGCGCGG
>JAKPIR010000424.1 GCA_029549705.1 Pseudomonadota bacterium
GAGCGCAATTTATTGCGCGAAAGCGAAATTGATAAATACGTAATTCGCGTAATAAATAGCGCCCCTACAAAAAACAGAATAACAGAGCAATATGACCATAAAATTAAGTAACAACCCAAGTAGCAACGAAATCCGCCAAGCTTTTCTAGATTTCTTCGCCTCAAAAGGCCATGAAGTAGTCGCATCCAGTTCACTTGTGCCGCATAGCGACCCCACCCTGCTATTCGCCAATGCGGGCATGAACCAATTTAAAGACGTGTTTCTGGGTTTTGATAAACGGCCTTATACACGCGCCACCACCAGCCAAAAATGTGTACGCGCTGGCGGCAAGCATAATGATCTTGAAAACGTTGGCTACACCGCCCGCCACCATACATTTTTCGAAATGTTAGGTAACTTCAGCTTTGGTGATTACTTTAAAGAAGATGCCATTAGCTACGCTTGGGAACTGCTTACCGAAGTATTTAAGCTACCCAAAGACAAGCTGACCGTCACCGTGTATGCCGAAGATGACGAAGCCTACAACATCTGGCACGATAAAATCGGCGTGCCAGCGGAGCGCATTATCCGCATTGGCGACAACAAAGGCGCGCGTTACGCTTCGGACAACTTCTGGATGATGGGTGACACAGGCCCATGTGGTCCCTGTACTGAAATTTTCTACGACCACGGCGCCCATCATTTTGGCGGCCCGCCTGGCAGCCCAGATGAAGATGGCGACCGCTTCATTGAAATTTGGAACAACGTCTTCATGCAGTTTAACCGCGATGAAGCAGGCGTTATGCATCCACTACCCAAACCTTCAGTGGATACAGGCATGGGTCTAGAGCGTATATCTGCCGTGTTGCAACACGTGCACGCCAATTATGAAATTGATTTATTCACAACACTCATTAACGCCGCCGCGCGCGAAACCAAAACAACCGATTTAACCAGCCCTAGCTTAAAAGTATTGGCTGACCACATCCGCGCCTGCAGTTTTTTAATTGCTGACGGCGTGATTCCAGGCAACGAAGGCCGTGGCTATGTATTGCGTCGCATTATTCGCCGAGCCATCCGCCATGGCTACAAGCTTGGTGTACGCAGTGCGTTCTTTCATAAAATCGTGCCTGATTTAGTTGCAGAAATGGGTAGCGCATACCCTGAACTGACAAGTAACCAAGCACGAATAACTGACATCCTCAAACAAGAAGAGGAACGCTTCTTTGAAACCATTGAAAATGGCATGGCGATTTTAGAAACTGAGCTTGCTAATACCAAAGAAGTATTTAATGGTGAAACTGCATTCAAATTGCATGACACCTATGGGTTTCCGCTCGATTTAACCGCCGACATCTGCCGAGAGCGCAATGTCACGGTGGATACAGCCGCGTTTGATGCAGCCATGGCACGCCAAAAAGAACAAGCCCGCTCTGCTGGTAAATTCAAAATGGCAACCAACCTTGAGTATTCTGGCGCGAACACCGACTTCAAGGGTTATGACACATTAGAAGCCAATGCTAAAGTTTTAGCGCTGTATAAAGATGGCACGGCAGTAAACCATCTATCTGAAGGCGAACAAGGCGTTGTGGTTTTAGATAACACACCCTTTTATGCGGAATCTGGTGGTCAAGTTGGCGATACAGGCACACTTAAAGCTGATAATGGTATTTTTGCAGTTGAAGATACACAAAAAATCCAAGCCGCAGTGTTTGGACATCATGGCATTTTAAAAACTGGCAAAATCAGTGTGGGTGATAGCCTAAAAGCCAATGTTGATTTGGTTGCTCGCGCAAACATTATGCGCAACCACTCGGCAACGCACTTGATGCACAAAGCACTTCGCGAAACATTAGGCGAACACGTACAACAAAAAGGCTCATTGGTTGATGCCGATAAAACACGTTTTGACTTTGTGCATAACGCACCAATGACAGACGCTGAAATTGCCAAGGTTGAAGCCATAGTGAACGCCGAGATTTTAGCCAATGCCGCTTGCCAAGCGCGTGTGATGGATATTGAATCCGCTCAAAAAACCGGCGCGATGATGCTGTTTGGCGAAAAATACGGCGATGAAGTACGCGTACTGGATATTGGTAGCTCTCGCGAACTCTGTGGTGGAACACATGTTTCTAGAACTGGCGATATTGGTCTATTCAAAATCACAGGTGAATCTGGCGTTGCTGCAGGTGTTCGCCGTATTGAAGCAACAACTGGTAATGGCGCATTAAAACTGATTAACACCCAACAAGCCCTCATTGCACAACTGGCTGCTGATCTTAAAGCACCTGTGGGTGAAATTGCTTCAAAAGTGGCGCAATTAAGCGAGCATGCAAAATCACTCGAAAAAGAATTGGCACGTTTGAAATCTAAACTAGCCTCCACACAAGGGGATGACTTAGTTTCACAAGCGATTGAAGTAGCAGGCGTTAAAGTGTTGGCGGCAACGCTTGAAGGCGCAGATGCCAACGCATTACGTGAAACCATGGATAAACTCAAAGACAAACTCAAATCTGCCGCGATTGTGCTTGCAAGCGTCAATGAGGAAAAAGTGAGTTTGGCTGCTGGCGTGACCAATGACTTAATCTCGAAACTTAAAGCGGGCGATCTAGTCAATCACGTGGCGAGCCAAGTGGGCGGTAAAGGCGGTGGCAAGCCAGATATGGCCATGGCGGGGGGCACGGATGCAAGTGCACTACCAAAAGCTTTAGCAAGCGTCAAAGACTGGGTAACTCAAAAACTTAATTAACTCAACACGAACCTAATATGGCACTTATTGTACAAAAATACGGCGGCACCTCAGTCGCCAATCCAGACCGCATTCGTAATTTAGCCCGCCGTGTGGCGCGCTATAAAGCAATGGGGCATCAAATTGTGGTGGTCGTTTCCGCAATGTCTGGCGAAACCAATCGACTGATTTCACTGGCTAAAGAAATCATGCCAGAGCCTGATCCTCGAGAATTGGACGTAATGGTTTCAACCGGCGAGCAAGTCACCATTGGCATGACAGCCTTGGCTCTAATGGAACTAGGCATTAAAGCGAAAAGCTATACGGGTGGGCAGGTGAAAATTCTTACCGATGACGCTTTTACAAAGGCGCGCATCTTAAGCATTGATGAACATAACATAAAAAAAGACTTAGATAGCGGTCATGTGGTTGTTGTAGCGGGCTTTCAAGGTGTAGATGCCAACGGCAACATTACCACCCTTGGTCGTGGCGGCTCAGATACCACGGGCGTGGCGCTTGCTGCGGCGCTTAAAGCAGAT
>JAKPIR010000033.1 GCA_029549705.1 Pseudomonadota bacterium
CGTCGCAGAGAGCTTGTGTAATAGTTTGCAAAGGTGAATGATGGTTTCAGCATATTTATTGAATAGTTTTTTGGTGGCAGCCGCCGTGCTAATTCATTTTGAAGCGCTCAATTTGCTGACGCGCCTTATTCCGCATTTGCCAATTAAGCAGCGATTACGCATTTTGTTTGGGGTGTTTGGTGCGCTGATTGCCCACGTTACAGAAATATGGGTGTTTGCTTTTGGTTATTACTTTATGATTCATCAGGGCGGGTTTGGTACGCTTGAAGGCCATTTTGACCAAAGCTTGATGGATTGCAGCTATTTTTCGTTTGTAAGTTACACCTCGCTAGGTTTTCGGGATATTGTCGCCAAAGGCGATATCCGTTTTTTGGCAGGGCTTGAGGCGCTCACTGGGCTGGTGCTGATTACCTGGACCGCGTCATTTATGTTTATTGAAATGCAAAAGTTCTGGAAAGATCATTAAAAAAGCCGCACTTGAGGGGTGCGGCTTTTTTTTAGCTAAAACTATCTGTTTATTTTTGGTTTTGTCTATCTTCTATAATTTTCGCTGCATAGTCTTTACCACCCAACCCAAAGGCGATTGCCAGCGCTAAAAAGATTGCACCAAACATAATAATAAACAACGCGGTAATGAGTTGTGAGCCAATGTCTAATTGCTCTAGCGCCACAAAAATCGCAAAGATTTGTACCAAGTATTCGGCTGAGGTGCTCACTTTAAGTGCGCCATCAAATTTAATACTATGCAGCCAGGCAAACACCAAGCGGTTCACAAAGCGGCCCAATAATGTACCAAAAATCAATACGACAATCGCCACGATAATTTTAGGCAAGTAGTTGGCTAGCTGTTTGAGCATGTCAGCCACTTCAGTTAAACCGAGTGCGTTTGCGCCTGTGATAACAAACAGTAAAATTACCAACCAGAATACGATTTGACTAATGATGCCACTTAAGGAGACATCGTAGTCGTCGCTCTGCAGGTATGTCTCAAGGCCCGATTTACCTGAAAACTTATCAAATTTAATCCATTTTAAAAAGCGCTTCACGGCAAGACGTGACACTTTTGCAATGAGCCAGCCAAAGAACAAAATGATGACCACAGCGAGCAGTTTAGGAAAAAACGCCGCAACCTGATGCCAGAACTGATTGAGCGATGAAACAAAAATATCAATTTGATCCTGCATGAGAAAACTCCTTTAATATTTTTTGACGGCTATTTTCGCACTGCATAAGTGCGTGCCTGATGTTCTATCAGAGATTGTATTGCGGTTCGAGATGGGGTTTTATTGTCGCTTAATTCGCCTTGACCTGCAACGAAAAATTACTTTTTTATGGCATGATTTGTGCCGAGAAAAAATCGATGCCCTGCAAGCCTTTATTTACAAGGCTTGCAGGGCAGGCGAAAAGGGTTGAACCTAAATAATGTGTAAAAATAGGGTTTATGTAGGCGTGAATAAATTTTAAAGCTTAATTTTTAAGTGTGTAAAAACGGTTCTCTAGGGTTTTACCATTTTGCACTTGGTCAAATTTATTGCCTGCGCTACTGCCGAGCTTTGCCAGTCGTTCATCGGGGTGCGGATGCGTTTTAAACAGTAATGCAACGCTGTTGTCGGTTTTATTGGTTTGGCCGATGGTTTGCAACACTTCACCTAAACTAAAAGCGTCATAACCTGCGCGGGTGGCAAGCACCATGCCCATGCGGTCCGCTTCAAATTCGGCGTCCTTATCCAGGCTGCGTGCACTGATTTCAGCCCCGCTATCAATTACTTTTTTGGCGACTTTATCATTTTTTGAAAACAATTCGCCTAGTTTACCTGCGCCATAACCTAATAATTGCTGCTTCTGTAGCACTTTAAGCTGATGCTTTTTAACCACATGAGCAATTTCATGGCCAAGCACGCCGGCCAACTGGGCTTCATTCTGCAATTTTTGATACAAGCCTTTGGTCACCAGCACATATCCGCCCGGTGCGGCAAATGCATTTAAGTCAGGACTTTCAATGACGCCAAATTTCCATGGCAGGTCAGGACGCTCGGATTGGCTTGCCACCCAACGACCAACGAGGTTCACGTATTTTTGCAACGCGGCATCATCCACCAAAGGCGCGGCACCTAACAAACTTCCAGAAATTTCGCGCCCCAAGGCGACTTCTTCAGCGCGACTTGGGTTTTTCCAGTTAAACGGTGGGCTTTCAGCCGTTGCATTTGTCGTGTCTGCGGTTGCTGTGGTTTGGCTAGAAGTTGCTTCGCTGGCGGTAGCCTCTGATTTTTTTGGTTCTGCGCTTGCTGCAGTATCCGTTTTTAATTCTTCAATTTTTTGCTTGGCAGCTTCTTCAAGCGCCTTACCTAAATCGAGCGCGTGAGATTGTGCTGAAACCAGCAACGCAGCCAAACTGGCAATCATCAAGAATATTTTGCGAGGTTTGAATGGGGTTGTTGACATTATTTTGCTCCTTTAAAGTAAGCAAATTGAACGGTTTTTAAACCGCCTGCTTTGGCAAATTTCTGGCTATCTTCGGCACTAACGGC
>JAKPIR010000035.1 GCA_029549705.1 Pseudomonadota bacterium
AATCCTGTTCCTGAACCAGAAACGTATGCAATGCTGTTAGCTGGTTTGTTACTCATCGGTTTTTCTGTACGACGTAAGCATCAAATCTAGTTTCATCAGCTATATTTTAATTTAGCCTAATTTCTATCGAGAAAAAATAAATGCCCTGCAAGCCTTGTAAATAAAGGCTCTCAGGGCATCGCAAAAGGTAGCGTGCCATACCTGCTCGTTGATAAGCGTAATTTAATGGAGTTGATGCAACTCTAAGTCGCGTAATTTAGGCGCTAGTTTTGCCGTGACCCCTACCACGCCTAATGTCATGAGTCCGCCAAAAATAACTGAAGGAACGAGCCCCATCAGTTTTGCAGCAAGGCCTGATTCAAACGCGCCAAGTTCATTGGATGAGCCAATAAAGATGCCGTTAATAGCCGACACCCGCCCACGCATGGTGTCAGGTGTGGCAAGTTGCATGATGGTTTGCCGCATTACTACTGAAACACCGTCAAAGATGCCGGAGATGAGTAGCATGAGACCCGCAAGCCAGATGCTGGTGCTAAGGCCAAAGCCGATAATGCTCACACCAAAACCAGCGACTGAGGCCAAAAGCCAGCGCCCTGCATGTAAATTGATAGGGTGCCTCGCCAGCCATAATCCAGTGAATATCGCGCCAAACGCAGGTGCTGCTCGCAAAATACCTAGCCCCTCAGGGCCAAGTTTGTAGATATCTTGAATAAACGCCGGCAACAGCGCGACAGCGCCACCAAATAACACTGCGAACATATCAAGTGCAAGTGCGCCGAAAATAATTTGGTGGTTAAAAACAAATCGAAGCCCTTCCGCAATGCTTTTCAATACCTCAGTGCTTGCTTCTGGTTCAGGTTCGCTCAATTTAATAGACCAAATGGCCACCATGGCAACTGCACAAAGTGCTATTGCAAACGTATAGGCTACAGTTTTGCCGGCAAAGCCGACCAAGATACCGCCAAGCGCCGGGCCTATCACTAAACCAATTTGAAACACTGAACTACCAATGCCAGCCGCACGTGCAAACTGCTCTCTTGGCAAAATAAGCGCAAATAACGCGTTGTAACTGGGTGAAATAAATGCCCGGGCGACTCCTGTAAATGCAAACGCAATATAAATCCAAAGCGTGGTGCTGGTGATATTTTTTCCCAACCAACCAGCGGAGATTGCGGACAGCGCTACCGCACCCAGTCCAAGTAAAAACGCGGCAAGCATGCCAAAGAATCGACGTGAGCAATGGTGATCAACCGCGTGGCCTGCAAAAAGTGCCGTAGCAAAATAGGGAACCACCTCGACCAACCCAATTAAGCCGAGAGAAAGTGTATCGTGCGTAATTTCATAAATATGCCAGCCGACGGTCACTGCCATCATTTGGTAGGCAAGTACAATAAATACACGGTAGGTGAGTAATTTTAGAAAAGCGTGCTGGTGAACGGTAAGTATCGGATGTGTTAAGTAGCGCATGCAGGCATTATAAAATTAAACTTTATTCATCGGGCTGAATACGCTTCAATAAACTTCAGAACACCGCAAAATTACGCGTAGAATACGCCGGTTAGTGCTGAGAATAAAGTAGTAAGCAAGCTTGATGCTTGCCGATGAGTCGTCTTTGACCTAGTGAGACGCTGCTGAAATAGATTGGGCGCACTAACCCGTTACAATTTAAGTTTGCTTACCATTCACGCGGCACGCGCCATAAATACCAACTTGCCACCGTGCGGTGCGGGCTCCAAGCCATGCTTATCTGCGCCAGGATTTTACGACTGGGTGCAGATTCTAGTTTTTTAAGTCTTTTGTAACCTTGTGCAATGCCAAAATCATCTGCTGGTAAAATATCCATGCGCCCCAGTGTGAACATGAGCATCATTTCAACTGTCCATCGGCCAATGCCTTTTAGTTGAGTTAGGCGTTCTATCAGCGCTTCATCCGTCATGCAATTGGCTTCTGGTCTGCTCGGGACTAGGCCGTTGATTGTGCCTTCCGCAATTAATTTGATAGTTTCTATTTTTCTGCCAGAAAAGCCGCAATGGCGCAGCTCGTCAAAAGTGCTTTCAATGAACATCTGTGCGGTAGGAAAGCTATTTTGCGCACTTAGGTTAAAATGCCCCATTAGTTTAGCTAAAATGGCATCTCCGGCTTTGGCAGTTAACTGCTGATAAGCGACTGCGCGGACCAAAGCCTCAAAGGGCTCTCGCTGCTCTTTCGGTTCAAAATTACAAGGGCCAACCGTGGCAATCAGCTTGGCCCAATCTTCATCTAAGTGACTTAAATACGCGATTGCTTGCTGGTGTTGTGCATCCATCATGCGTAAAGATAATGTTTTTGGTTTAAGAGGCGCTGTCTAAACCAGCTTGTACTATTTCTGCAGCTCTTAATACCGCTTTTGCCTTATTTTGCGTTTCAATCCACTCACTTTGAGGGACTGAATCGGCCACAATACCTGCACCCGCTTGCACATACAGCATCTTGTCTTTAATCACACCTGTACGAATTGCAATCGCAACATCCATGTCACCATTAAAACCTAAATATCCCACTGCCCCCGCATAAATGCCCCGTTTGCTGGGTTCCAATTCGTCGATTATTTCCATTGCACGTACTTTTGGCGCGCCAGAAACGGTACCTGCAGGAAAAGTCGCTTTAAGCACATCAATGGCGTCCATGTTAGGCTTAAGTTTACCTTCAACATTGCTCACAATGTGCATCACATGCGAGTAGCGCTCAATCATCATATTATCGGTCACTTTTACAGACCCCGTCTGCGCGACCCGGCCAACGTCATTGCGCCCCAAGTCCATTAACTGAACATGTTCGGCACGTTCTTTAGGGTCAGCCAGCAACTCTTCAGCAAGCGCTAAATCCTGTTCGCGCGTCTTTCCGCGCGGGCGTGTGCCAGCAATTGGGCGTGAAGTGACCGTGCCGTTTTCGAGTCTCACCAAAATTTCGGGTGAAGCACCCACCACATGGTGATCACCCATGTCGTAATAGAACATATAAGGTGAGGGGTTTAAGCTACGTAATGCACGATAAAGCGATAATGGAGACTCAGCAAAAGGTTGAGACATGCGTTGTGAAAGCACTACTTGCATGATGTCGCCATCTAGTATGTATTGCTGTGCTTTTTTTACGGCACTCTTGAAGTTTTCTTCACCAAACTCAGATGCTGCCTGCGTGGTAGTGCCTGAGTTTGCCTGCGGAATTGCCACAGATTTTCGCAACTGCGCGACTAATCCTTTTAAGCGTTCGTGGGCTTTTTCATAGGCTTGCGGCTCTGCAGGGTTAGCATACACGATGAAATAAAGTTTACCTGATAGATTATCAACAACCGCGATTTCTTCTGAAATCATCAATAATACGTCAGGTACGCCTATCGCATCAGGCTTAGCGGTATTTGCTAAGCGCTTTTCAATATAGCGGATGGTTTCATAGCCAAAATAACCGGCAAGTCCACCGGTGAAGCGTGGCAAGCCCTCACGTGGCGGCGTTTTAAAGCGTGTCTGGAATTGTTGAATAAAATCTAGCGGATTCGCGTTATCAACGCTTTCAACCACAACATTATCTTGTAGCACTTGAATTTGACGATTGTGTGCAACGATACGCTTCTTTGCTGGCAAGCCAATAATAGAATATCGGCCAAAACGCTCACCACCCTGAACTGATTCCAGCAAGTATGAAAACGGCTGATTAGCAAGTTTTAGGTAAAGTGAAAGTGGCGTGTCTAAATCTGCAAAGGTTTCTAGCACTAGCGGGATGCGGTTATAGCCTTGTTTTTCTAGCGCATTGAACTCATCTTGATTGATTGTATTTAACATAAACTTTTAAGACTTTCTTATCATTTTGTAATTGAACTAGTCGTGCTCAAAGCATATTGACTAGCGCTGATAGCTTGTTGCGAAACGCTCACGTTGCCAAGAGCGACGCCAACGCGAAGCAGCGCATTGAAAGTTATCGTAAAAATGATGTTTTGGTGCGTTCATATAAGGGTATTATAAAATTTGATATCTTGATGCCGCGCGCATCGCCTAAGCTAGCAACGTCACTAGTTCTGTTAAGTCTACAATCGTTGCGTCCACCAGCTTATCATCAATGGGCTGACCCTGGTTATAGCCATAGGGTACGGTCACGATAAAGCAACCCGCAGCATGTGCTGCCGCAATATCTGTTGCCGAATCACCCACGAGCATGGCATCTGTTTCCATGACGTTAAATTTTGCACAAATATGATGAAGCTGTATCGGGTTAGGCTTTTTATTGGCCAGCGTGTCGCCAGATACTACGATATCGAAGAAACTGGCTAAGCCGCTATTATTAAGCAGTGGCAGGGTAAACTTCTCGGGCTTGTTAGTCACGCAGGCCAACTTTAAGCCTTTATTTTCTAGCGCCTGTAGGCCATCTATCACGCCATCAAAAGGCTTACTTTCATGGGCGTTGATCGCGTAGTAGTGATAAAACAGCTGCTGGCCCTGTTCAAACAAGGCTGATTCAGGTTCCATGTCACGCTTGCCGCACAGGCAGCGTTTGATTAACACCTGCGCTCCCTCGCCAATATAACTTTCAATTTGCTGATAAGGCAATGTTGGCTGGCCTAAGTCGGCCAACATTTGATTCGCTGCAGACGCAATCTCTGGCGCAGTGTGTAAGAGTGTGCCGTCAAGATCAAACATGACGGCCTTCACTTTAAATTGAGTCACAGCACCTAACCCAACAAATAATTGGTTCGACAAATTAGACGGTTGCTAGTGCATCACGTAGCGACTTCACCACCGTGTTATAGCGATTCGGGTCAGTATCTTTACCTGCACCAAACACTGCTGAACCTGCTACAAACGTATCTGCACCTGCTTTGGCAATGTCAGCAATGTTTTGTGCGTTCACGCCGCCATCCACTTCAAGCCAAATTTGACGGCCTGTTTTTTCATAGTAGGCATCAATACGTGCACGAGCTTGTTTGAGCTTATCTAAAGTACTTGGAATAAATTTTTGGCCACCAAAACCCGGGTTCACAGACATTAATAAAATCATATCGACTTTATCCATTACGTAATCTAAATAGCTTAATGGCGTGGCAGGGTTAAACACCAATCCTGACTTACAGCCTTGCTCGCGCACTAATGAAAGGCTGCGGTCAATGTGCTCTGAAGCTTCTGGGTGAAAGGTAATAATGTTGGCGCCAGCTTTTGCAAAGTCTGGAATAATGCGGTCAACAGGTTTTACCATTAAATGCACATCAATCAATGCGCCAACATTTTTTGAAATATCACGAATCGCATCGCATACTAGCGGGCCTATCGTCAGGTTTGGCACATAATGGTTGTCCATCACGTCAAAATGCACAATATCTGTGCCAGATTTAATCACATCTTCAATTTCTTGACCGAGTTTGGCAAAATTTGCAGAAAGAATACTAGGGGCAATTCTAAAAGTTTTATCCATGATGGGCGTTCCAGTAAGTTAAAAATAGCATCAAACCATTATTTTAACTTGATTTATCCATTTCGGGTGACGAAAGCTTAAAGCGTAATTAAAACTTGCAAGCAGAATTAAAAAGGCGTAATTTAGACGTTCAGAATCGGCAGTAATCTGGGAGCACATCATGGACAACAAATACGGTTTGGGTAGCACTAAAGTGGCAAAGGAGCACCATGAAAATCACCATAAATCGCCTGTTACGCATGCGTCACACTGTCGATTTTGCGGCTCTGTAAATTTAGTGCTAAGTTCTACGATGCAGGACCATCGTTGTGCCGATTGCGGCGAATGGCAAGTTGATGTACCGCAAGGTTACTCTACTGGCAGAAGTAGTGATTTTTAGCACAACCTGAAGATTGTTAGGCGTGCATCTAAAGGTTTTGCCATCACTTTTTTATTCAAAAAATCAGAAAAATTCAAAAATTCCGCCTAATTGGCACAAGTTTTAACAAACAGTGCCGTTAAAAGTTCTATAATCTTGCGTACAAAAACACCCTTTCCATTAAACAACTCCAAAAGAGAAGATAAATGACTACGAAAAATGCTGATATTGGCCTAGTGGGCCTTGCTGTAATGGGCCAGAATTTGGCTCTGAATATTGCCGATCATGGCTACACCATTGCGGTTTATAACCGTGACTCTAAAAAAATGGTGAACTTCATTGAAGAATGTAAAAAAAATGAGCCTTCACACGAGCGTGTAGTAGGCCATGCTGATTTAGCTTCATTTGTATTAAGTATTAAACGTCCGCGCAAAATTGTGCTGTTGGTAAAAGCCGGTAGCGCGACAGACGTCACCATTAACGCTTTGCTTCCGTATTTAGAGCAGGGCGACATCATTATCGACGGCGGCAACGCATTGTGGACAGACACCATCCGCCGCGAAAAAGAACTTGCTGTTAAGGGTATTGATTTTATCGGCTCTGGCGTTTCTGGCGGTGAAACCGGCGCACGCTTTGGCCCATCACTCATGCCTTCAGGCACTCGTAAAGCTTGGGCAAGC
>JAKPIR010000040.1 GCA_029549705.1 Pseudomonadota bacterium
CTATCGGATACATACACGTTGCCTAAGCCATCGATTTCAATGTCATTCAGAAAAACTGGTTTGCTCTGGAAATCTGATGGTTTTGCAATTACCGTTTTATTACCTTGCAGATCAATACGTACTACCTGATCCATATCTGCAACATACAGCTGATTATTGAACATATCGATTCCTTTTGGATCATTCAAACCATCAGCTAATGTAGATTTTGAACCGTTAGCATTAATCACAGTCACCTTACCGTCACCGCTCTTGCCGAATTCACCGATTTCCGTAACAAATATACGCCCATCCGGATGGGCAATCGAAGACTCAGGCATTTTCAAACCCGTTACAGTGCCAAGTGCTGTAGCAGTAGCTGGTGCTTTAGCGTCAGCATTACCTTCGCCATAACTAACGCGGTAAATCACGCCGTTGTAGTCATCAGATACCAGCAATGAGCCATCAGGCAATTGCAGCACATCCGTTGGGCGTCCCCAGATTTCGCCATTATTCAACCAGCCATCAATGAACACCTCAGTTCCAGTCACGCGATGCTGGGCGTCGAATTTCACCTTCATCAGTTGATAACCAACCGGCTTGCTGCGATTCCATGACCCATGTTGGGCGACAATTGCGCTACCTTGGTATTCCTCAGGAAACTGTTTACCACTATAGAATTTAAAACCCAGGTTGGCGCTATGCGCCTGAAACTCAGCTGCCGGAAAAACGACATTCTTTGGTGGTGTTTTATCTTTCAACTGCGGGGAACGAGCGTCACCGCCAGCGTAGTAAGGAAAACCGAAGTGCTGGCCTGCTTTGACCGCTGCGTTTAATTCGTCATGCGGGATATCGTCGCCCATCATGTCGCCGCCGTTATCGGTGAAATAGACCACATTGGTGTCTGGCTGAAAATCGACACCTACCGAGTTGCGAACGCCTTTTGCAAAGGTTTCTACGTTACTGCCATCCGGATCCATTCTGATGATAGAACCTTCAATCCCTTTTGTTTCACAAATATTGCAAGGCGCACCCACTGTTACATATAGCTTGTTATCCGGACCGAAAGCGATATATCGCCAGCCATGGTGAGCCTTATTCGGCAGCTTGTCATAGATGACTTCGCGCATTTGCTTGAATGGCAGTGTCAAATCAAAATCTGGCGCAGCATAACGTGTAATACGGTTCTGTTCTGCCACGTACAGGTTACCCTTGTACATCGCCACACCATTACCAATGTTCAAATCGTCTAATATGGTAATTACTTGATCTGCTTTGTGATCTTTGTTCTTGTCAACGACTGCATAGACCTTATTGCCACGCGTGCCGACATATATATTTCCATTGGTACCTAATGCCATTTGGCGTGCATCTGGCACATCCGCATAGACTTCGATTTTAAAGCCTGCAGGGACGTTTAATTTACTTAAATTCGCCTGGGCATCTGCTGCTTCAGCATAAGTATTTAGCGATACCGCACTAAATGCTGTTCCCAGCATGAATGCAAGTAGGTTTAATTGCACTTTCATATTTACTCCTTGTTATCGAAACTAGACCAATAGTAGTTTACTGAGGCAATGAGATTTTTTGAATACATAAAACTCCTTATTTATTGCCTAAAACTATTTATAAATATGAATTTATAGTTGATATAATATAGTTTTGTAACCTAAATATATAATTTTTATGACTAAGATGAACTGCTGGCAGGAGTCCGATCAAAGCGACATATGCGACCTCCTTAAGCGTTTGGCGCCGACTGAAGGCTTTACTCTCACCCCTTTAGAAGGTGTGAAGCTCATGCGCTGGAACCGCTCTTTGCCGCGCAGTCCGGTTTTATATGAACCAAGCATCGTGGTGATTTGCTCAGGTCGTAAAATTGGTTATTTAGGTCAAGAAGTTTTTCATTACAACCCGCAGCATTTTTTGGTGCTGTCGGTTCCACTGCCGTTTGAAAGCGAAACGATCGCCAGTGAAGAAGAGCCTTTAATGGGTATTTCGATTCGCATTAATATACCCATTCTCTCCGAGCTGATCTTGATGCTTGATCAAGGGTCTTCCCATTCTGAGCTTGGAACTCATGGGATGGTATCCACCCCATTGGATGCTAAGCTTTCTAATACAGTACTAAGACTGTTGCAAGCATTAACTTCGGCTAACGATACGGATATTCTTGGCCATTCAATCTTGCGGGAGATTCATTATCGGGTTTTAACCAGCAATCAAGGTGAAGCTATTCGCGCATTACTAAGCCAGCAAAATCACTTGGGTAAAATCAGTAAGGCCTTGCGAAGGATACACTCTGATTTTGCAGATGATCTTAACGTCGCGAAACTGGCTGATGAAACCGGGATGAGTTTGGCTGCCTTTCACGCCAGTTTTAAAGCCGTGACTGCAACATCCCCAATACAATATCTGAAAACAACGCGGTTACACAAAGCCAGATTACTCATGTTTCAAGACGGTACTTCAGCAGCGCATGCTTCCGCTAAAGTTGGCTATGAGAGTCCTTCACAATTTAGCCGTGAATTTAAACGACTGTTTGGTAAAACCCCAATGGAATATATGGCCGCTATGCGAGAATCACTCATCACATTACCCTTCGACCCAGCTTCTAAATATGTAACCGTTCAGCCGTAAAGAGGAGCTTTGTCCCGTATTCTGCTTAATCCGCTTAGTGTCTTTTTATAAATTAGGAATAATTCGTTGAATTGTTGCCAACTAAAATAATGCAATTGATAATGGCGTCTGAGTAATCACTTAACTTTTTGCGGTAGCTTTTAACACCGCGTTTAAAACCCCTGGATACTTCTGCTCAATTTCCTCAAGTCTCAAAGAGTTCATGTGTTCTGTCCCTTCTATCAACGTTTCAACAAGCCCTGCGCTTCGAAGGATTTTGAAATGATGCGACATACTAGATTTTGGACGATTCAGGTCAATTTCCCCGCAAGTCATCTTTCTACCCGCTTTCGCAAGTAAAGTAACAATCTCTAGGCGAGTCGGATCTGCCAGCGCATACATGATGTCCGTCAATTCGACTTGGTCTATGGTGGGATGTTTGATTTGCCTCATATGATCAATTTACCACATCTCTTGATAATATTCTATAGTTCTATTATATTCGAATAATGATACAATGGCATTTATAGTTTCCACTTAATCATCTCTGAATATCAATAAAGGATCACCATGACAGATTTATTTTCATCCTATCAATTGAAGGATGTCACATTAAAAAATAGAATCGCTATCCCACCCATGTGCCAATACATGGCAGAAGATGGCTTAGTGAATGACTGGCATAAAGTACATTATACGAGCCTAGCGCGTGGC
>JAKPIR010000044.1 GCA_029549705.1 Pseudomonadota bacterium
GAACGCATTCGTGAAAAACTTGGCATTCAAAATCTCACTGTCAAAACATTTCACAGCCTAGGCTTAGAGATTATCGGCCAAGTGGAAGGCAAAAAACCATCCATTCACGAAATGGCGACAGATGAGCATGTGCGAGCAAAGTTTTTAGATAGTCAATTTCAGCACTTACTTAAAAATAAAAACTACCAAAACCTTTTAATTCATTACTTTGCTAATCTGATTTACCCCTATAAAAGCCAATACGAATTTAAAAGCTTGAGCGAATACTCCGCTTATATTTTAGAAAATGACATGCGCACCTTACAAAGCGAGCGAGTAAAAAGTTATGAAGAACTTGAAATTGCCAACTTTTTATATCGGCAAGGGGTGAATTATCAATATGAAACAAAATATAAGATTGATACCCGCACACCAGATTACAAGCAATATCAACCTGATTTTTACTTGCCTGATTACGATATTTACATTGAACATTTTGCAGTTGACCAACAAAATAAAACGCCGCCATTTATTGACCAAACCAAATATCTACAAGGCATGGCGTGGAAACGCGCTTTGCATCAAAAGCACCAAACCAAGCTCATTGAAACTTATAGCTATTACAAGCAACAAGGCAGATTGACTGAAGCCTTAGATGAAAAGCTCACTGCGGCAGGTGTTCAATACAAGCCTTTACCAGCCAATCAGTTATTAGCCAACCTTAACGCACAAGGACAAATTTCTGAATTTAGCAAACTGATGGTTGCTATTTTGTCGCTATTTAAATCTGCCTGTTTAACCTTACAAGAACTTAAGGATAAATTTGCCAACAGTGAAAACAAAGCCCGTGCAGAAGCCACTATTCAACTATTTGAGCCCATTTATAACGCTTACCAAACTGAACTTAAAAATACCAACAGCATCGATTTTGATGACATGATTGCGCGGGCAATTGAATACATTGAAGCTGGGCGTTATGAATCGCCCTATTTGTATTTATTGGTAGATGAATTTCAAGACATTTCTGCCAGCCGAGCGCGTTTACTCAAGGCCTTAATTGCGCAACAAGCTGATGCTAGCTTGTTTTGCGTAGGCGATGACTGGCAAGCCATTTACCGCTTTACGGGCAGTGATGTCTCACTCACCAAAGACTTTTCAAGTCACTTTGGCTATACCGCAACCAGTATTTTAGATAAAACCTTTAGATTTAATAACAAAATTGGTGAAGTCGCCTCACGTTTTATTAGCGAAAACCCTAGCCAAATTCAAAAAATCATACATAGCCATACACAAATAGAAACTAGCGCAGTTTCAATTGTTAAAACCAACAATAATGAAGTTGGGCTTGATGCTGCACTTAAAAAGATTAGTGAGAAAACTTCAAAACCCGCAAGTGTTTTGTTACTTGGTCGTAATAATTTCAATAAGCCAACCAATCTAAACGCTATTAAAAAACAATATACGAACTTACACATAGCGTCTATGACTGCCCACGAATCAAAAGGCAAAGAAGCTGATTATGTGATTGTGCTCAACCTTATTAAAGGTAAACATGGCTTTCCCGCTGAGAAAGTAACAAATCCACTTTTAGCAATACTACTTCCAAAAGCTGAAGATTATAAACATGCAGAAGAGCGACGTTTATTTTATGTTGCTTTAACGCGGGCACGGCATCATGTTTATTTGATTACCGATGCCAATCAGCCATCACCGTTTGTTGTTGAACTCATTGATAATGGTTACCCAATAATGACCGATGAATTCGAAGGTCATCACTTTCAAGATAAAATGGCTAGTAACTGCCCTAATTGTAAAACAGGATTTTTAACTGCAAGAGATGGCTATAGTAGTTTCTTTGGCTGTAGTAATTACCCTGTTTGCAAACACACAGAAAAAGCGTGTAAGCGGTGCGGAAGTAGCTTAATCACAAAAGGTGAATTACGGCTATGTGAAAACAAACGTTGTGATTACATAGAGCCTATTTGCCCAAGCTGTGATGGCACAATGATTTTTAGAAAAAATGGTAACTTCTGGGGCTGCTCAAATTACCGTAAAGACAGCGACATTTCTTGTGGTTACACCACCAAATTTATTGATTTAGGCGCTACTGCTAAGCCATGACGCTCCTCAAATACCTTCAGCACTACCCTACGCATTTGCAAGACCAAATTCGTCAATTAAAGGCGCAGAACATGCTGGGCGATTATATTGCCAAGCGTTATCCGCAATCACACACCATTCAAACCGA
>JAKPIR010000046.1 GCA_029549705.1 Pseudomonadota bacterium
CGGCGAATTATCTCGGCGCGCTCTAGAGTTGCAATAAATGGGTAAGTAGTTATTTCTCGGATTGCTGGTATGCCGTCAACACTGGCGCTAGCAGGCATGCAGAAAAGTGCTAGTGAAATTAAGGCCAAAAATCGAGTCGGTTTCATGATATGCCTAACGTTAGAATGATGGGCGGGTTTTGGCTAGTCCTGCTTGAGTAGTGGTAGATGCCTTAGCAACTAAAGCTTAATTCAACTAGCCTATTTTACCTAAATATCCTGCAACAGTTATAGCTAAACCTACGAAAAGAGCCAATGTCGCAAGAATTAAATCGCTGTGACTTTTTTCGTTTCTAGGCCATACAATCAGAGTTGATTCATCAGGAGCATGCGGATTGTAATAAACGGGAACGTTTTTCAATGCGTTATGCTGTTTTTCAAGTTGCAATACTTCATCGCCAGCTAACGTATAAAATGAGACCCTGCTGCCGTTATATTTTTTTCCAGAAACGACATACTCGTATTTCACAAATAAAGTTCTGTGATTGCTGGTTGCTTTCCATTGCACAGCTCTACTTTCCAATATCAGTCCAGCGACATCCGGCCAAAGAAGGCTGACTTTTGATGCAGAATAAGAAGCAATAGCATGTTTTAACATGTAAATAGCAAATGCCGAAAAACCTAAGCCAACCCAAAAAGCTAAAGTCACAGTGTTGCTCCAATTTTATTAGGCATAACGTTTGAATTAAGGGGTGCCGTTAGGTGTCCCGCTTGATGGAGGGGTTGGGCATTTTTGCTCAAATTTACGTTTATAACCAACAAAGGAAATGTTGTAGAAAGTTGAGTGCGGACTACCATCAATTACCCAGAAAATATTTTTATCTTCCCAGCTTGGGTGAAGTTTAATAGTGTTTTTGAAAGCTTGTTTAGCCTGAGAAAGCTCGTTCGGATATAGGCAAGAACACTCAGCCATAGGTGCTAGTTTTTTATCAATGCACACGATGGCTTTGCTATTTAGATGAGTAATAGCATTTTGCATTACCATTGCATCTTGAATGTCCTTAGGGTTTTTTAGCTCAACTGTAGAAACAGCCGCATAACAACTTAGATTTGCCACTAAACCAAATATGGCTAGACCAATGCTTAAAGTTTTATTCATAAAATGCGTTCTTTCAAATACAAAGTTTGAGTTGCCCACGTTTAAATTAAAGGGCGCCGTTAGGCGTCCCGCTTGAATGATGGGTCAGCACAGACGGTGGCTCACACACCAACTTAGAGTTTTTTATAGCCAGCCATAACAATGGACTAACAACCAACAGCATAAGTAAACGACCGAGCAAGCTGTTTGTAAATGCAGCAGTAGCAGGCCAGTAAAGCCCTAAAATAAATAGGGCGCCCAAGAAAACAAATGGTGCGAAAAGCCAAGGAGAGTTATTGACTGTGGAAATAACGAAACCACCACAAAGCGGACATGCTCGATGAGGTGCTGGGGTAGTTTGATACCAACGAGGAAGTGGTTTTCGTGGCACTTTGCGCAAA
>JAKPIR010000063.1 GCA_029549705.1 Pseudomonadota bacterium
AATCCTGCGCCTCAGTCTCATTTATAATTAAAGGTGGAAGTAAGCGTACCACTTTTTCTGCCGTCACGTTAATCAGCAAATGGTCTTGCAGTGCCATTTTCACCAGATCACCACATGGCCGATCCAATTCAATCCCAACCATTAATCCTGCATTTCTGACCGTCACTACGCCCTGCGTATTTTTTAGCGCATCTAAAAAACTTTCGCGAATAAAACCACCGATTTTTTCGGCATTTTCGCGCAAATGTTCTTCTTCAATAATAGTTAAAGTGGCCAACCCAGCTGCAGTTGCTAACGGGTTGCCACCAAAAGTGGAGCCATGCTTACCGTAAGTAAATACTTCTGCCGCCGCGCCACGTGCTACACAGGCACCAATTGGCACGCCTGAACCCAAACCTTTTGCTAACGTCATTACGTCAGGTTTAATATTGGTATGCTGAAAAGCAAACCAAGTACCTGTTCGGCCAATGCCGGTTTGCACTTCATCCAACATCAATAGCCAACCGTTTGCATCGCAAATCTCACGCAAGGCTTCCAAATAGCCACTTGCATCTTTAGGAATATTGATACCACCCTCGCCCTGCACCGGCTCGACTAAAACTGCCACGACATTATTTTTGCGCGTTGCAACTTGTTTGACTGCCTCTACATCGTCATAAGGCACGCGGACAAAACCACTGACAAGCGGCTCAAACCCGGCTTGCACCTTACGGTTGCCGGTGGCAGAAAGTGTTGCCATGGTTCGGCCATGAAATGATTTATCCATGACAATAATTTCAGGGTTTTCCACCCCTTTATTGTGACCGTAAAGCCGCGCGAGTTTGATGGCAGCTTCATTCGCTTCGCAACCTGAATTGCAAAAAAATACTTTATCCATCGCTGAAATTTCGCACAGTTTATCCGCCAGCGCAGCCTGTTCAGCAATTTGATAAATGTTTGAAACGTGTATCAGTTTTCCCGCCTGCTCGCTAATTGCTTTTACAAGCTTGGGGTGCGCATGACCTAAGCCGTTCACGGCAACGCCTGCCAGCGCATCAAGATACTTTTCACCTTGATTATCCCAGAGCCAGACGCCTTCGCCTTTGACAAAAGTTACCGGCTGGCGCGAATAAGTGTTCATTAAGTGTTGAGTCATAGTTCAGATTTACGGGTGTTTAACCTGACGAGATTAGCTTAAAACCTCGCTTTTGGCAAGTTTTACAACTTGGTTTACTGGTCATTTACACTAAATAATTGCTTGAAAAAAAGTAGCATTTGCGCAAAAATCCCCCCTCTTTTAAATTTACACCTCAATTGATTGCTTATGGCTCTTAATTCTACGCTTCGCGCTATCACACAGGCCAGTCACACGCAGACGCAATTACCCGTTGCTTGCTATGTAGATGCCAATCTTTATGCCTTGGAGCAAAAACACTTATTTAGCCATACGCCTCAATATATCGGCCATGCACTGATGGTGCCCAATGTGGGCGATTTTCGTGTGCTTGACTGGGCCAATGAAGCCAGCAGTTTAGTGCATGACCACACAGGCTTGCATCTCATCAGCAATGTTTGCCGCCATCGGCAAGCGATTATGCTCAAAGGCCATGGCAACGCCAAAAACATTGTGTGTCCATTGCACCGATGGACATATAACCTGCAAGGTGAATTACTTGGTGCGCCCGAGTTTGACAAAAACCCTTGTTTGCACCTGAATAGAAAAACGCTACAAAACTGGCAAGGCTTATTATTTGATAGCAAGCGCAATATTGCCGATGAACTCAATCAAATTGGCTGCAAGACAGATTTTGACTTTACCGGCTACCAACTGCATTCTGTAGATATTGCGCATTACAACTTTAACTGGAAAACGTTTATTG
>JAKPIR010000097.1 GCA_029549705.1 Pseudomonadota bacterium
CAATTCGTGCGGAAGTGGGTGATGACGTACAAGACTGGATGCCCATTTACTTAAATCGATTAGCCCAGCGTAAGGCCATGACCAAAGCCAATAAAGGGCGAGTATCCCAATAAGTTTGATTAGTTAAGGACATCATCGTGAACATAAACCAACATCTAAAATTATCTGTCATCCTGTTAAGCACTTTGGCGATGAGTATCGCGCACGCGGATAGCGGCGAACTCACAGGCAAGGTTAAATTAGCCTGTGAAGCCATCCTTTGCCTTTCTACAGGTTCGCCACCAGGCGAATGTTCACCATCACTGAGTGAATATTTCAGTATTGATTTTAATGATTTCAGCGACACCATACAAGGCCGCATCAACTTTTTAAATCTATGTCCTGTTTCATCAGAAACACCGCAAATGAAAAGCTTGGTCAATGCGATTGCTAATGGCGCAGGTCGTTGTGATGCTGCCTCACTGAATGCGACGCTAATAGCCTATACCAATGGCTTGCAAGGCTGCATTCAAGGCACTAAGCCTGCGTATTGCTCAGACTACGAAGGTCATGAATATACCGACCTGCACAATGGTGCGCATTATGTGGTGACGCAGTCACAAACTTACTGGCCATTTAATAACTTCATGGGTGGCAATTCAAACGATGGCGGAGGCTTTCTAAGTGGTTTCTCTGGCGGTAATGGTCAAAGCAGCACTCAAACTTGCGGTCATTGGGTTGATTGAATTAATTGTTGATATGAAAAATAACCGATATAGGACATAAAAGGATAAATGTCATGAAAAAACACCACTTAAAACCGAATATTAAAGCATTCACTATTGCGCTAACCCTTGCGGCCAGCTTACAAGCCAGTATTACGCCTGCCAATGCAGGCGGCATTCCTGTTATTGATGTGGCGAATCTTGCTAATACGCTCGAGAATATTGTGCAATGGGGTAAGCAGCTACAAGCCATGAAAGAGCAATACGCACAACAACTTGCACAATATCAGTCAATGACGGGGAAACGTGGCTTTGGTACGGTATTAAACGATCCTAATTTACGCCAATATTTACCCGCTGACGCACAAAAAGTATATAGCCAAATGATGCGACCAGTGCAATCCATGGATGTTTGTAACGGGCAAACAGGTGAGTTTTTTGCCATGTGCCAAGCCGAAGCAAAAAAGCACTACATAGACCGTGACAATTACGAAACAGCCTACGATACCGCCACTACTGAGCAAACACAGATACAGGGCTTAATTGATCAGATCAGTAATACAGACGACCCTAAAGCCATTGCAGAACTGCAAGCCCGTATGGCAGGTGAACAAGCCAAGATTCAAAACACCGTGGTGCAACTGCAACTGAGCACCCAGTTGGCTGAAATACAAAACAAGTTATTGCAACAGGCTAAACAAGATGCGCAAGTAAAAGCCACGATTGAGGATAGAGGCAATCCTATTTCTGCACCAGAACCGATTACCAATTGGGATTAACCAAGCTATCTATAAGGGAATTTGCATCATGAAACTAACACTTATTACGCTTACGGCAGTTTTATTAACGGCGTGTTCTGTGCAAGACAAAGCTGACTCGCAAAAGACTTACACAGTGCAGGAGTTATTGAAAGAGCCAGCACTCTATAAAAAAATAAGTGATTGGTGCAGCGAAAACCCTAGTGAGCGTAGCCTAACACCCAACTGCATCAATGCCTTGCAGGCTTTACATGAGTTACAAGCAAACGCCACGCTAGAGGATAGAGGAAAACCTATACCTGCACCTCAACCAATAGCTAATTTTAACTAGGTGCAATTTTAGATAAAAAATGAAATCTTATTTTAATCAAGCAACCGCTATTAGCATTTTTACAACAGGCGATTCAATGACTTGTCCAGTGCGAGTAAACGCTGACACTCGCACCGCTTTATCTGCGCTCAAGTCGTTTATAGATTCCAATAATTCAGCATTTAGGTCACGTTTTGCATCACGTACCAATAATGTTTCTTCAGATAGTTTCTGCATTTTTGGCAACCTTAATACGCACACTATGCCCAGCGCGCGTGGCAAGTTGTATCAATGTATCCAAACTAAATTTATCAAACTTACCGCGCAGCAAGTCAGAAACACTGGCTTGAGATACACCAAAGCGCTTTGCAACCTCGCTTTGTGTCCACTGATGCTTGTCTATTTGCTTTGCGATATCGCACATCAATTGCGCGCGCATTGCCAAAATGGTTGCTTCAGCATCATTAAAACCCAAATCCGCGAACACATTGCCGCTAGATTCAGTAATCGTCAAATCAGAGCTAGTCATATTCATGGTGTATTTTTCTTAAGCCGTCGCGTGAAGCTTAATACCAAGTGCATTAATCACTTTTATAATTGTGCCAAACTCTGGGTTGCCCTCGCCAGAGAGGGCTTTATACAAACCTTCGCGGCTAATACCGCTATCTTTAGCCAATTGCGTCATGCCACGCGCACGGGCGATTGTTCCCAAGCTTTTAGCAATAAACGCAGGGTCATTGCCACCCTCATCCAGGCAAGCTTGGAAGTACAAAGCAACGTCTTCATCAGTTTTAAGGTAATCAGCTGCATCAAAACGGGTAATTCCCAATTTTTTAATCGCGTTTTGGTTCATCGTCTATTCCTCCAAAAGTGTAATCATTTTTTTCGCTTTAGCTATATCACGCAATTGACTGGATTTATTGCCGCCACACAGCAACAACACAACAACATCGCCAGATTGCCAACAATAAATGCGATACCCGCCGCTCAAATGAAAGCGCAGCTCAATCATGCCATCAAAAGCTTTGCAGTCGCCCCAGTGTCCCTCAGCCAGCCGCTCCAACCTTGCCAAAATGCGCTTTTGTGCGACTACATCTTTCAGTGCATTAAGCCATTGGTCAAAATCAGCCGTGCGTTCAAGTATCAACATGAGTTAATTGTAATCCATGGATTACAATTATACAAGAAATTTAACCAGCCAATGTTAAAGGCACGCTATGTTTAACTATATCGGCGGTACATTTTTTTCTTACATAGATCACTTTGTGAATCAAGTATCCGCACAATTAAGCATTTATGTGGCTGTAATAGCTTTGTCTGCCTTAACGCTGTACTACCTATTTGTAGGTTTTGCCGTGATGCGTGGTGAAGTACGTGAGCCCATTAGTACCATCGTATGGCGCTCAGCCAAAATGGCCATGATTTTATTCATCGCTTGTGGTGCAGGCATTTATCAGGCCGAAGTCATCGGTACAGTCAAAACGGTCAGTGCGAACTTAATGAGTTCGGTTACTGTTTCAACGACTGCTGGTGGAGCTTGTCCTGTCACAGGGACTGGTGATGCAGCTATGTTCAATGCACTAGATTGCAACTTTAACCAACTGCTAACGCCTTTCAATGATCTTGTCGCAGCGAGAATGAAACTAAATATTCTTGATGTGGCAAGTGGTATTGCACTCAGCATCGTGGCTAATTTGTATTTAATTTGTGTCCTTATTTTGTTTGGTGCGGTTGGGATTGTTTTTTTCACTAACCTGCTAACGCTCAGTTTAGTGTTGGCAGTAGGCCCACTATTCATCGGTGCATTAGCGTTTGAACCCAGCAAGAATTTCTTTGATGGTTGGAAAAACAAGATTGTTTACATCTTGCTTTTGCAACTCTTCATGATGATATTTTTGGGATTGGTGTTTGTGATTGTCAACGGCTATATCGTTCACCTAGGCTTTAATACGGATCAATCAGCCGCATTCGTTGGCGCTAAACAAGCGGCAGCACTGAAAGCAATATTCAGTCTGATGGTGGTGATGTGTCTGTTTGCCTATTTATTTACTAAGCTAGACAACATCGCCAATAGCTTAGTGGGAGGTGGCGACAATGCCAGCGGCTTAGGTTTGGCCTTAGCTACCGCACAAATTGCAAAAATGACCTATGCCGCTATGCGTGGTGGCAGTAAAGGTGGGGGTGTAGGTGGAAAAATAGAAAATAGCAGTGGCGGCGGACTCGCTAGTGGTTTAGAAAAAAGCACACAACTGGCTAGTCGTGGCATCAATCGTGCCGTACAACATTCAGCACATGCAATCGCTTCACGTTATCGGAATAGATAACCAGCACCATGAAAACACTAAAACAACTTTTATCAAACTCCT
The DNA here is from genome assembly GCA_029549705.1 of Pseudomonadota bacterium. Classification (GTDB taxonomy): domain Bacteria; phylum Pseudomonadota; class Gammaproteobacteria; order Burkholderiales; family Methylophilaceae; genus Methylotenera. The sequence goes on from JAKPIR010000097.1 coordinate 4,139, forward strand.
CACTAGGTAAACAGCATGCTATTTAATAACAAAAAAGACATTCACCAACAAGCTCTCAATTGGGAAGCCTCCACTGCGATTGCGCTGCATCAGTCTGAGGTTAGAGCATGGAATATAACCAAAATAATGACATTATTGGCCGTGTTAGCGATCACTGGTTTGGTATTTATGCTGCCCTTTTATAAAGTCATCCCCATGACTTTCTTGGTTGATAAAGTCACAGGTGAAGCGCAATTGGTCGATACCACAGGTTACAAACCAGCTAGTTTGAATGAAGCAGCCGATAGGCATTGGGTCGAAGAGTATGTGAACACGCGTGAACGCTATAACTGGATGCTGTTACAAAGTGACTATGAGCGTACTTTGGCTTTATCTGCTGGCGATGTACTCAAAAACTATCGCGCCATGTTTGGTCACGATAATGCGCTTGATAAACAACTCGGCAATTACACAGAGCGTCGTATTCACATCGTTTCAACGACATTGCCGCCAGGCGCGCAGGGTACTGCCATCATTCGGTATGAGCGTACCACGCGCGAGCGTGGCTACGACACTGAAATTGCAGGTAAATACATTGCCTCAATGACTTATGTTTACGAAAAACCTTCACTACTCACATTACAAAAAGACCTTGATGCCAATCCTTATGGATTCAAGGTCACAGGCTATGTGGTCGACAGAGAAGAAAAAGGTGCAGCAGTCGCTGCACCTATTATTAATACCCCTCATTCTTTATCACCATCAGCTAACGGCACGTCACCAGCCGCTAACGGAGTATCCGCACAATGAAGTCTACAATTAATCAAGCAGTCATGAATTTAGTACGTACTAAATTAACGCTCAACGCTATCAAGTTAGCTGTTCTTGCCTCATTAAGTATCACTGGCTTCGCGCAAGCCAATACTCAAGTCAATGCCAAAGTCAGTGAAAGCATAGCAAACCCAGTACAGCGCATTCCTTACGATATGAATCAAGTCACCATGATTAAAGCCAAACGTGGCTTTGCTACCCATATTGATTTAGAAGCGGATGAACATATTGTGAAGGATGGTGTGGGCGGCGGCGATACCGATAATTGGATTACTTCAGCCAAAGTGGGTAGCAACTTTATTCTATTAAAACCTAAAAAGAATGCTCATGATAGCAATCTTGTCGTTAAAACGGATAAGCGTAGCTACGCCTTTGATTTACATGTACTCAAAGACCACAGCTCAGATAAAGGCACTTGGCGCATTGCTTATACTTACCCTAAGCCGAATACCGAAGTTGCACCATTAACGCCAGCACAAATTGAGGCCATTAACAAAGCCAAAGTAAAACAGTTGCAAGCCGCACCACAAGCAGTACGCAACACGCAATACAGCATGCAGGTGATGACTAATTCAGATGAAATTGCACCCACGGCAGCATGGGATGATGGAAATTTTACTTATCTTAAGATTCCGAATCACCGCGAAATTCCAGCGGTATTTCGCGTCACCACCGATGGGGATGAATCCATGGTGAATACCCATATGGAGGGCGACAGTAAAGATACTATCGTCATTCATGGTATGGCAAAACACTATGTCCTGCGCTTAAGCAAGCAAGTAGTCGGTGTTTGGAATGATGCCTACGATATTGAAGGTGTTAGCCCTAAAAATGGCACGGTGACCTTAGGCGTATCACGTCAGGTGGCAGAATAATCATGACCAATACCATAGAGCATAACGACAAGCAACAAAACTCAACTGATGAGATGGGGCTACGCGACGGGTCACATAAAACCAGTATTGATCAAGCTTACACTGCCAGAAAAAATTGGGGCGCAATGCTATTTATGTTGGCTATTCCACTGTTATTCGGCAGTGCAGGCTATTTCGCATATTCCCGCTATCAAGCCCACTTGTTGACTAGCAAAGAGGAACAAAAGTCACATAAATTTACCGCAGAAAATACCATTAAGCCAATGGGTGTTGAAGGCGAAGGTACACTGCTTAAACCCGCAGAAATGCAGGGTCAGACAACACCGATGCCTGATAACGCAAATATGGGTGTTACACCGATAGGCGTAGTACCTAATAATCAACAAATGCAACATGGGCAAACTATTACAGTTAAACCAAACCCAAGCCGCTATGATGCTGACATCCTGCCAGAGCAAGGCGAATCGCAATTAGCTGTAGCAACAGGTACTGCTAATCAAGGGCTGTACAACCAAAACACAAACATTAAGATAGCAAGACCCTTGAGCCAAGAGGTCGAAAGTGAGGGTACGTTCGACAGGTCTACTCGCTCTAACCCAGACGGTATGCAATTAACACCTACCTACACGCCTAAAACCAAGGCAAGGCTACTGGGAAACCGCAATTACGTGTTAGCCAAAGGCAATGAATTTGATTGCGCACTCAATACTGCAATTAACTCCTCTAATCCAGGCATGGTGACTTGCACCACGACCAGTAATAGTTATTCAGATAATGGCAAAGTAGTGCTAGTCGAGCGTGGCTCACTGCTTACAGGTGAATATACGGGGCTTAAGCATGGCGATACCAGATTACGTGTGTTATGGGACAGAATCAAAACGCCTGAAGGTGTGGTGATTGCGCTAGATTCATTGGGTACAGATGCGCTCGGTCGCGGTGGTTTTGATGGGGATGTAGATAGGCACTGGTTGGAGCGTATTGGCTCAGCTTTCTTAATGTCCAGCTTTAAAGATTTGGTTGCTTATGAAACCGTTAAAAATAGCAATGCCAGCAGCAATATTGCCAGCGCAAGTTTCTCAAACACCCAATCCGCAGGCAATGACTTGGCCAGCCAAGTATTGAAACAAAGTATCAATATTCCGCCCACGCTCACTAAAAACCAAGGCGAACGCGTAGCGATTGTGGTGGCGCGTGATTTAGATTTTAGTGAGGTGTATCAGTTAGAAGCTAACGACAGCATGAGCGTTAGGGATAAGCAATAATGCCTGACGATACTCAACATACTAAAAATCAGCAACGCCAAGCTGATTTAGTGCAACACGGCCAAGCCATAGGGAATGAGTTTCAAGAGTGTGAAATAAAAGGCGATGAAACCTTACGTCTGTTACTTGAACCGATTACGCATTATTTAAATGAAGACGGTGTGACCGATATTTTTGTGAATAAGCCGTATGAAATTATCGTTAAAAATGACAAAGGCCGAAAAAAGATAAAAGCACCATTGCTGAGCTTGGCACATCTTGAACAAATTGCGGTAGCGGTAGGGAATTACAGCAATCAAGGCATTAATAAGTCAGCGCCTATTATTTCTGCCAACTTGCCGAACGATGAGCGTATTCAAGTGGTGCTGCCACCAGTTGTACAAAAAGGCTTAGTCAACTTATCTATTCGTAAACCCATGATATTAACTAAAACCATGGCTGAATATGAGACTGATGAGCTGTTTTCCGAAACTGTGTGGTTACGGCCGCGCGAAATGTCCTTTGATGCACATGACTTTAATGAGCATCACTTGGCTCAAGCCATGAGCAAATTAAGTAAAGCCGATTTGCGTTTAATGGATTTACTCGAAAATAAGTCATTTGGTCAATTCTTCATTGAAGCAGTCAAGGTCGATAAAAATATCAGCATTGTCGGCGAAACGGGTTCTGGTAAAACGACCTTCTCTAAAATGCTATGCCAGTCTATTCCACAGCATGAGTCGATTATTACCATTGAAGATGCGCGTGAACTATTTCTGCCGAATCATGAATATGTGGTGCATTTAACTTATAGCAAGGGCGGACAAGGTCAAGCCAAAATTACGCCATCAGATTTGGTTCATAGCACTATGCGCATGAACCCAGACCGTGTGTTGCTGGCTGAATTGCGTGGTGCTGAAAGTTACGATTACCTGAAATTGTTACTCAGCGGCCATGGTGGCAGCATCACCAGCTGGCACGCAGGCTCACCTGAAGAGGCCATTGGCCGCTTCATATTTATGGCAAAAGAACACCCAGAATCTACCGCCTATCAAGATGTAGCGATTAAACGCTTATTGTTAAGCGCCGTCGATGTCATCGCGCATTTAGAAGCTCGATCCGTTTTTAATGAGAATGACGTACAAATAGGCACTGAATACAAAATGACCGCCATCTACTTCAATCCATTTAAAAAGCTAGAAGTTGCGCTAGAAACCTAAAATCAAGAAAAAAGGATACAAACCATGAAAATCACGACTAAAAATATAACATTATTAGCCACCATTGCTGGCGCATTCACGCTGGCAAGCTGCACGAATAATAGCGCCTTAATCGTACCTGATGGCGCAAAGCGCGTACCGATCAATCAGGCTGAAAACCAAGTGAAAGTCATACCGACTATTAGTGCCACAAGCAATAATCCGTTCATGCAAATCCAAGCCGAAGTTGCAACCATGCAAGAGAAAATCGCGCAATTAGAAGCGCAGCTAACTCAAAATAAATTAGAGCAAAGCCGCCTTCAAAACATGTCAAAGAATGAGGTTGTGTCAGTTATTGCTACAACACCAGAATCGCCTAAATTCCCTGAGATAGCACAAGCTACGCTACTAACCAGCACCTTATTTGCATTCAATCAAACAACATTACTAGAGTCAGGTAAATCTTCCTTAAGAAGCTTTGCAACATCAGTTACATCCATGAATAACGTTAAAGCCATTAGCGTCGTTGGCTATGCCGATAAACTAGGATCAGCGGCATATAACCATGCACTTTCAACTAAGCGAGCAGACGTTGTGCGCGCCTATCTTCAGTTTGAAAATAGCCTAAGCTACATTCAATTTACAAGCTTAGGCAAAGGTAGCCTTGTGAGCTCGGCTGCCACACAAACCTGTAGCAACAAACTAGGGCGTCAAACTTTAATAGACTGCCTATCCCCTGATAGACGTGTAGAAATTAACGTGTATTGAAAACTGGCCTGCGAGCTAACATCCATGATTCATCCAATTTCAGCATTCTACAAAGACCATAGAACTGCACTAAAAGCCACAGGTGTGCTGCTGATTATATTAGTAGCATTTCCATTGACCATGCTCCTAGCTGGGGCTATGGTGCTGGCCGCCTTCAAAATTAACCCCTTACACTACGGCGCGGCGGTCTATTTTTGGGCATGGCCAGATTATTTGAATGCTTATCTAAACGGGGGACTAGTTGGTCAAGGTAAACGCATTGCAGTAACAGGTGGTGCTAGCGTATTGCTTATTTACGTTGGGATCCCATTGCTAGCGCTACTTGCAACGCGTCAAAGACGCGAACTACACGGTAGCGCACGCTGGGCAACGCACGGCGAGGTGGTTAAATCAGGCTTGCTTGGCAATCAAGGTATTGTGGTTGGTAAATATAGAGGCCAAACATTACGCTTTCCTGGGCAACAATTTGTGATGCTGGCTGCACCTACCCGTAGCGGTAAAGGGGTGGGCGTAGTTATTCCTAATTTATTGAGTTATGAAGAGTCTGTCTGCGTACTCGACATCAAACAAGAAAACTTTGACATTACTGCGGGCTATCGTAAGGATGTACTGAAGCAAGAAATTTACTTATTCAACCCGTTCGCTGAAGACCTAGACGACAACGGCAAGCCCGCACCACGCACGCACCGATACAATTTTTTCAGTGCTATTAGCAAAGGCGTATTCCGTGTTGGTGACATATTCAACCTTGGCAACGCCATTTGGCCAAGTGGTGGTAAAGATGCTTTTTGGAACGATAATGCGCGCAATCTGTTTTTAGCCGTGACGTTGTTTTTATGCGAGCTGCGTGACCAGCGTGAGGAAGAGGGCATTGGGTCAACATTACCAGACTATCCTGTCACCATGGGTGAAGTGCTACGCCAAACTTCAGGTCGCGATTCAGGCTTACCGATTAAACAATATTTTGAAGAAAAAATCATGCCCTACGCATGGTTGAGTAGCGAATGCCGTGGTGCCATGCGTAACTTTTTAAGTTCTAGTGATGATGTACTGTCATCCATATTAAGCACTTTCAACGCACCATTATTGCCCTGGCGCAATCCGATTGTCGATACCGCCACCAGTGCCTGTGACTTTGATGTACGCGACGTGCGTAAAAAGAAAATGTCGATTTATATTGGCATTACTCCGAATAAATTAGGCGATGCCAAGCTCATTATCAATTTGTTATTTAGCCAGTTAGTCAATCTCAATACCAAAGAATTGCCGCAAAAGAATCCAACAGTACTCAAATATCAATGCCTGTTACTCATGGACGAATTTACCAGTATTGGTGTGGTGAACATCATCGCCACCGCCGTGAGCTACATTGCAGGCTATAACTTGCGTCTATTACCGATTATACAAAGCACCGCGCAATTAGAATCGCCTAGCAATTATGGTAAAGATGATGCGAGAACACTGATGACGAATCATGCTATGCAGATTGTCTATGCACCACGTGATCAAAAAGATGCCAATGACGTGTCAGAAAGTCTAGGCTACATCACCGAAAAAAGCCGTAGCATTAGCCGTAGCCATGGTTACGGCAAAAGCGGCGGCGGCTCCGAAAGTATCTCAGACCAACGCCGTGCCTTGCTCCTGCCGCAAGAAGTCAAAGAGATTGGGCAGTGGAAAGAAATCATCCTGTTAGAAAACGTTAAACCTATCCTTTGTGACAAAATTCGCTACTTTGATGACCCTGAATTCACCAGTCGCTTACGCACAGCCCCCACAATTGCAGCAATTGATATTGATCTGTTTGTTGCTAAAACCAGCGGTAAAAAACGTGAGATTGAAGATGGCGAAATAGACCTAGACGAATATGCACTGAGACCGTCTTTTAACGCTGAATACCTAGATATTTACGACAAAATAGCATTACCGCCTGCCACAGACCCACTAGATGAAGAGGAGGTCAATCAATATATATTAGATAGCCTCGAAGCTATGCATATACCTAAAGCAGCGCTAGCCAATATTGACTTTAATTTGGATGTACTGGATGAAGTTAAAGCCGTTATGCATACAACAGGTTTAGATGCTGAAACTGCGCGCGCGCGCGCAGAAGACGCTTTCGCTGGGTTGGAGTAAATTGAAACCAAAAGGATTGAAGACCCAAAAATTGAAGACCTAAGTGTTGATGGTCTTTAAAGCAATCAACATAAATCAACACCTACTTTGCATGATAGGAATAACAATATGGCTACAACAACAGCAGTACCCGATACAGCAGCAAAAAACGGCCTAGCCGTGACAGACAGTATTAAGATGGATGCCAATAGGATTTATGGTCAAGGTACTCAAGTGTACCCAGCTAAGCCAGGTGCGGTATACAAAGGCGATATTACCATTCTTGATACCCATGTCTTGCAAGAGATTGGTAAAAACTCGGTCATTTTGCATGAAAAATCTAAACTGGATTATGCCTCTGAAGAGTTTAAGAAAACAGCAGAAAGCTTACGTCGTCCTGATGTTGCCATCTATTATCAAGATGACCATAAAAACCCAACCGATACCGCAAAGGTATTTCCGTTTAGCCCCGCCAAAGATGACTTAGAGCGCGTCGTTGCTGGCCTTAAAAAGTCCGCTAAAGAATTAAATATGCCTAACATGGATAACGTCCTTGATTCGCTGGCAGGGCGCTCATGGGAGCGTAACCAAGAAATACGCAAGCATATCAAAGATGAGATAGTAGCGGCCAAAGAAGCGAAA
>JAKPIR010000099.1 GCA_029549705.1 Pseudomonadota bacterium
GCTTGTACTGATGGGTCTTGTTTTGGGAAATATGACCAAACGATTTTTTGATTGTCGTTTAAATCAAGTGCATATACGTTGTTTGGGAATGCAGTATGAATATACATCATATTACCCACAATCACTGGTGAACCCTCGTGACCACGGTTTACGCCGGTTGAAAATGACCATGCCATTTTCAGATTTTTAACGTTTGCTTTGCTGATTTGTGATAATTTGCTATAACCTTGGTTGTCATGCTGGCCACGTGGATGTAACCAGTTATTTGAATCCTTCATTGCTGCTTCTTGGTCTGCGGCGGCAGATGCTAGCATTGGCAAGGCCATTGCAACACAGGCCGCAACACCTAATACATGTTTTTTTGTCAACATCGTTTTATCTCCAAAGATTAGTTTAAAATGAGGCAAAGCCCCACCGTTTGCTCACATAAAACTGACACTAGGATGACAGACCATTGCGACAATTGATATCAAGGCAATTTGCATTACCTACAATTGTTTCAATTTGTAAACGTGTGTTACTTTAGCTAAAAAAACTTAGCATAGATACCATCCAGTTTTAAAATTCATACCGGTCCAGACATTAACCTGAAATATCCATTGATTGTTGAATCGCTTTATGGTTAATATTCAACCTTGGGTTTCCTAGTATCCATCCAACTATGCTTTCTGAACTTGAACTCTTGGTTTAGAAGTTATTTGCAGGATAAACGGAAACCATATGCTAAGACCGTGGGAACTCAGCCTCGAAATTGATCGGCAGTCTGATACTGCTATTCATAAGCAAATCGCGCAAAAAATTGTCGCAGATATTCAAAGTGGACGTTTTACCCCTGGTATAGCGCTCCCTGGCACGCGTGACCTTGCAAACAAAATCCAAGTCAATCGTAAAACAGTCATCCAGGCTTACGATGAATTAGTCGCTCAAGGCTGGCTTGTCAGTGAAAATAAACGCGGTACGTTTGTCTCACAACGCATTCTCAGTATCAATTACAGTAATCAGCCGCCATCTGCACACTTTAAAAATAAAGTGGATTCCGCACCCACAGCAGTATCGCCATTCATCAGCAAACGAAGTGCAAACGACATCATTCACTTTAGCGATGGTCTGCCAGATGCCAGATTACTGCCAATTGAGTTGATGGCACGCGCTATGCGCCATGCGCTCAATATCACTGCCAGAAACAACAAAGCCAATTATGGTGACCCGCGCGGTGCATTGATTTTACGCGAAGCGATATTGCAAATGTTAAATATTGAAAGAGCGTTGCAAGCAAAAATTGACAATGTTTGTATGGTGCGCGGCAGTCAAATGGGCATCTACTTAATCGCAAAGACTTGCATTAAACCCAATCAAAACATTGTGATTGAGCAATTAGCCAGCCCGCTGGTGCGCGAGGCTTTGAAGAGTAGTAATGCGAATTTGATTAGTGTTTCACACGATCAAGAGGGCATCAATACCGACCATCTGGCGATACTTTGCGCGCAACAAAAAATTCACGCGGTATATGTTTCCCCAAACCATCAAATGCCAACCGCCGTAGTGATGTCGCAAAACAGACGCGACCGGTTGCTGGCACTTGCCGAGCAATATGAATTTTTAATTATTGAAGATGATAGCGGCTATGAGTTTAACTTCTCAAAAGAAAATTACTTACCGCTTGCAAGTGTGGCAAGAACAAAGCGGGTTATTTATATCGGTTCACTTTCAAAAGTGTTGGCACCCGGCTTCAGATTAGGGTTTATTGTGGCCGCAACTGAAGTGATAGAAGCATGCGCCAAAAAAATATCCATCATCGACCGCCAAGGCGACCTCACCACCGAACTTGCCGTTGCAGAACTGCTGCATTTAGGTGAAATTAAAAAACATTTACTACGCACAGTAAAAATTTATGAGGCGCGCCAAAATCTTTTGAAAGATTTATTACAAAAAGAGTTAGGACATTTAGTCGCCTTTAATCGGGCTACGAATGGTCTCGCCATCTGGCTGGAATTACAGCCTGGTATTAACATTCATGCTTTAATAAATGGTGCAGAATTAGAAAAAGTGCACTTTAATGCCGGGGCAGAGTACTCGCACAACCTACAGCCCGTTTCGGCGATTCGCTTAGGGTTTGCTAATTTGAATGAAGAAGAAATTCGGATGGGAGTCTATCGTTTAAAAAAAGCGATGCACAACCAACAACCCAAACTGCTACGTGCATGAATGAAAGGTCGCTTAATAGCGATCAACCAAAATTTGGTGGTTGATATCAACCAATTGGTTCAATTGAACCGAAATGAATGGTAACAAATAATCAAATTTTTCTATAAAAACATTCTATACTTTTATTTAAAATCAATTGGTTAAATCAAAAAACCAACACAACAAGAATGTTGGCATAACGCTTGCTATGACTACAACAGGGAGTACTATCACTAGGACTTTTCATTATTACATAATTTTAAGGGTTGTGCGTATAGTGAACTGGGTAGGCTCCTCACTCCAACTGTATCAATTTGCATAAAATAAAAAAGGCGCTTAACAGCGCCTTTTTTATTTTGCTGAATAAATCAGTGAAACAATTTAATCACCTTTAAAAGGCGCCTCACTAATTATTACGTGGTTGAAATATTACTCTTTACCGATTTGGTAAGCCTCTTCGTTAGATTCTACGATTTTACCTGTAGCGGCATCCACTTCAATTTTGTACTCTTTACCGTCAGTGGTTTTAATATCAAACTCGTAAGAAGCTTTACCGTCAGATTCAATTTCATATTCAGTTTCTTCAACAGTACCTGGGCGTGCAGCCAATGCTGTGGCTTTTGCGTCCGCTTCTGAAACTTTTGCTACTGCAGTAAATTTAGCATCGTTAGCTTCGACTTCTTGCTCAACTTCTGTCACTTTGCCTGATCTCGCGTCGCATTCAATATCCCATGCAGTGCCATCAGCCGATTCAATATCGAACTCATACACGCCTGATTTACCCTCGTTTTTGAATTCAACTTTAACGATAGTGCCATCGTGTTTAGCCAACGCTGATTTTACGCACTTGCCAAGGCTATCATGCGCTTTAGGTTTAATGTTGGCATGTTCTGCTAACGCAGTATTTGAAAATAACGCAGCAGCCACTAGGGTAGCGCCGATTGTTAATTTGATCATATTAATCTCCAGTCTGTATATTTGTTAAAAATCCAAAAATACACATGCTAGGCCATATACATTTTTGTACTTGCATTTTAGCAAAAATTAAATAGCATTACAAATCAATTAGATAAGTGGCTGTATACAGCCAATTTCAATTTTCTTATTTAAGCCTACGTATAAAATTCATCTCATATATCAAGACTTAGCAAGGATGAGTGAACGCAAATCAGGTAGGTAGGTTGATAGCACCAGAATTATCGCTATAGATAAAAATATCCACCGCACTGAATAGTCCGTTTCAAACTTAGCTGCTGGCGTTTGTGATTGCACAAACTGAAAAAACTCAGGTTTATCTAAACCCTCTACATACTGGCCTTTTATTTCTGCGGTCATTTCTTTTAAGTGTTCAACATCTAATTTTGATAAATAGCGGTCAAACTCGGCATAGGCAACGGGGGGATCTGGGTCGTCTTTACTTGCATCGTTATACATAATGCCACCGCCTGCGCTCTCTGCTGCGGCATCGGTACCCCAGTAGCCAACAAATTTATTATTCGCGTTAAAGCGTTTAATGGGCGCGGGTTCATGACCGCCGATGCCAACAAATATGACGTTTTTGCCAATGCGCACGTTACTAATATCTAGCTTGTTAATGCCGTTGGCTTTGGGTGATTCGTCACCATCGGTAAAGAAAAGCATCTGCGCGGGGATATTCAAGTAGTCAAACGTTGCCTCGGCCGCTTTAACACCAAACGTCATGCGGCTGTTACCGCTCCATGCCATACGCCATTCTAAGTGGTCGATGGTGTCGTTGATGATGTCAAAGTTTTTGCACACTTCAAGCGGCATGATGAGCAAGGCTACGTTTTCAGCTGCAAAAATGCCCACGCTGACATAAGTGCCACAGGG
>JAKPIR010000101.1 GCA_029549705.1 Pseudomonadota bacterium
ATCAGCAGCAGCAAATCAAAGAGAGAGAAAGCACTAAAGAACGTGCACGTGCGCATACTGATCTGGGCGCCGTTTATTTTCAGCAAAAGCAGCTAGAAGTTGCGTTAGAAGAATTTACCATTGCAACGCAGATTGATGCGAGTTATGCCGCCGCCTACAACGGGCTAGGCCTTGTGAATGCGGCTCTCGGCAGAGATGATGTCGCAGATACGCATTACAAAAAAGCCATCCAGCTAGAGCCTAACAATTCTGAGTCGCGTAATAATTACGGCAGTTTTCTTTGCTCCAGAAATAGAATTGATGAATCCATCCCCCAGTTTTTGGCTGCTGTAAAAAATCCCTTATACGCAACACCTGCTATTGCCTATACCAATGCTGGCATTTGTGCATTCCGTAAAAAAGATACGGCGAGTGGTGAAACCTATCTACAAAGGGCGTTGGAGGTGGAGCCCTTATCCAGCGTTGCGGCTTACCATCTCGCAAATAGTCAATTTCAACGCAAGGATGCGCTTTCTGCTAAAAAGACCATCCAAAATGTCATGTTGGCGCAGCCGGGCCCCGAGTTGCTATGGTTAGCGATTCAGATTGAACGTCAACTTGGTGCCAAAGATGCTGAAGCGAGCTATGCCTTGCAGTTAAGACAGATGTATCCAGAATCAGAACAAGCGAAGTTATTGCAGAATGGAAAATAGCCATGACAGATGAAGTCAAGTCGAATGCTTCTGTGGATCAGAATTTTGCGCCCCTGGGTGAAGTATTGCTGGCCGCCAGAAAAGCAAAAAAACTAACGCAAAAAGACATTTCCAACAGCCTGAAACTAAGCATTAAACAAATTGATGCCATTGAAAAAAATGAATTTAGCGCGTTGCCAGATGCAACCAATACACGCGGTTTTATACGCAATTATGCACGATTATTGAATGTTGAAGCAGAGCCGCTATTAGCTAGTTTTCGTGCACGTGTGCCTGAAGTATTGCCGGCCAACCTGAGCGTTCAGTCTTCGACTCGTCACGTCAAGTTAAGTAAAGAAAGTCTGCCATGGCTAAAATATATATTGGCTAGTATTCTAGTGTTACTGTTTTTACTGGCGTGGTTTTTTTATATGGACTATATGCCCAAACCATACAAATTAAACCAGGAAAATCCAGTCGCTACACCAGAGGTTTCAACAACGCTGGAGATGCCCGAAATAGCTCTGCCGGCCGCGGAGCGGCAGGCGTACAGTGCAGATTCCGCTAATAACGCAGTCAATACTGTTGATGCGGCGCCTTTGGTAAGTCCAACGGTTGACCCAAATGTTGTTTCGACGAATCAAACATCACAACCTGCAACGACTGAATCCACTGAAAATGCACCTGTATCTGCGCCAAATGCCACAAGCTCGCTGGGTTTGGAAGATACCATCACGCCAACAGGTAAAGTGATGATGACTTTTACTGATCAAACATGGGTACGCGTGACCAATCAGTCGGGTAAAGTTGTATTTGAGAAAACTTTTTCTGCGAATAGTTCGGGGGTGATTGATGATACCCCACCTTTAAATTTAGTGATTGGAAATGCCAAGGCAACGCAACTGCAGTATTTAGGTCAGTCGGTTGATTTGACAAGTTCCACTAAAGGTAATGTTGCACGAATTACTTTTAATTAGATTGTGCAATGAATAATTCGTTTGTTTTAATGGAGTAGCGGTTGAATTTATCTATCCAAAACACGCCGCGTAATACTTTGCAAGTGATGATTGGCCATGTGCCTGTTGGCGGCGGTCTGGCTGGCACTCAGCCAAACCCGGTTGTCGTACAAAGTATGACCAATACCGATACAGCAGACGCTCAAGCCACAATCAGTCAAGTGTTTGAGCTTTGGCAGGCAGGGTCTGAGGTGGTGAGAATCACCGTCAATTCGCCAGAAGCTGCGGCTCAGGTAGGCAATATTCGTCGCGGGTTAGACGCGCTGGGCTGTAATGTGCCACTGGTAGGTGATTTTCACTATAACGGTCATAAGTTATTGGCACAGTACCCTGAATGCGCTGAATCGCTCGCTAAATATCGGATTAATCCTGGAAACGTAGGCAAAGGCTCAAAGCGCGATGAGCAGTTTGCGGCAATGATTGAAGCGGCCATTCATTACAAAAAGGCTGTGCGCATCGGCGTGAACTGGGGCAGTTTAGATCAGGCCAAAATGGCGCAGATGATGGATGACAACGCAAAGTTGGCTAACCCTTTGTCGTCGGATGAACTCATGCGAGAGGCGCTTATTCAATCGGCTTTGGAGAGTGCACAGCAAGCCGTAGAGGTTGGTTTAGCTAAAAATAAAATTATTATTTCATGTAAAGTCAGTAGCGTACAAGA
>JAKPIR010000124.1 GCA_029549705.1 Pseudomonadota bacterium
GTATCCGTGAAACGGTGATTTTGCAGATAAATTGATGTACACAGGTTACTCGTACGCAACGAAGGCAGGCATCTCGATTAGTATTAATGACATGTTGGTTCCAAAAGAAAAGGAACAGCTTATCGCTGCAGCAGATGCTGAGGTCAAAGAAATTGAAGACCAATATGTTTCTGGTCTAGTTACGCAAGGCGAAAGATACAATAAAGTAGTGGATATTTGGGGGCGTGCAGGTGATAAAGTTGCCGACGCCATGATGAAGCAGTTGAAAGAAGAAGATGTCATAGATGCCGAAGGCAAGCAGGTAAAAGATAAAACAGGCAAAGTATTGCGACAAGAGTCTTTCAACGCGATTTACATGATGGCCGATTCTGGTGCGCGCGGTTCTGCAGCTCAGGTTCGTCAATTAGCCGGTATGCGTGGCTTGATGGCGAAACCGGATGGCTCCATCATTGAAACGCCTATTAAAGCGAACTTCCGTGATGGCTTAAACGTCCTGCAATACTTTATTTCAACCCATGGTGCACGTAAGGGCCTAGCTGATACGGCGTTAAAAACGGCGAACTCAGGTTACTTAACCCGCCGTTTAGTGGACGTAACGCAAGACCTCGTTGTGACCGAGCATGATTGCGGCACAACAGATGGTTTGGTTACCAAAGCACTGGTTAAAGGTGGTGAAGTCATTGAGCCATTACACGATCGTATCTTGGGCCGCACTGCTGCATTGGACGTCATTAATCCTGAAACACAGGAGGTGATTTACCCTGCAGGTACGCTGTTGACGGAGGATGAGGTTGAGCGTATTGATGCTTTGGGTATTGATGAGGTGAAGGTGCGTACAGCACTCACTTGCGATACACGCTACGGTATTTGTGCAAAATGTTATGGTCGCGACTTAGGTCGTGGCAAATTGATTAGCATGGGCGAGGCAGTGGGCGTCATTGCTGCGCAGTCCATTGGTGAGCCAGGTACCCAGCTGACTATGCGTACTTTCCATATTGGTGGCGCGGCTTCTCGCGCAGCATCGGTTTCTCAGGTTGAAAGTAAGTCAAATGGCGTGCTTAATTTCACATCAACGATGCGTTATGTGACAAACGCAAGGGGCGAGCAAGTGGTCATTTCTCGTAACGGTGAAGTTATCGTTGCTGATGAAAATGGTCGTGAGCGTGAGCGTCATAAAGTACCGTACGGCGCAACATTACAGATTACGGATGGCAAGGCAGTAAAAGCAGGCCAAGCAATCGCAACCTGGGATCCGCATACAAGGCCAATTATTACCGAGTATGCAGGTCAAATCAAATTTGAAAACGTGGAAGAAGGCATTACTGTAGCTAAGCAGGTTGATGATGTTACTGGTTTGTCATCACTTGTTGTGATTGATCCGAAACAGCGTGCAGGTCAAACCAAAGGTCTTCGTCCTCAAGTTAAACTTGTTGACGCGAATGGTGCAGAAGTGAAATTGGCTGGTAGTGATCAGACGGTAAATATTACCTTCCAATTGGGTTGCATTATTACTGTGAAAGATGGTCAAGAGGTTGGTGTTGGCGAAGTCTTGGCCCGTATTCCGCAAGAGTCATCAAAAACCCGTGATATTACTGGTGGTCTACCACGCGTGGCAGAGTTGTTTGAGGCCCGCTCACCTAAAGATGCAGGTATGCTGGCGGAAGTGACAGGTACCGTGTCCTTCGGTAAAGACACGAAGGATAAACAACGCTTGGTTATAACCGACTTAGATGGCAACACACATGAGTTTTTAATCCCCAAAGATAAGCACGTGACCGCTCATGATGGCCAAGTAGTGACTAAGGGTGAAACCATTGTGGATGGTCCTGCCGAGCCGCAAGATATTTTACGTCTTCAAGGTCGCGAAGCCTTGGCACGCTACATTATCGACGAAGTGCAAGATGTTTATCGTTTACAAGGCGTTAAAATCAATGATAAACATATTGAGGTAATTGTGCGTCAAATGTTGCGCCGAGTACGTGTAACTGATGCTGGTGATACAAGCTTCATCTTGGGTGAACAAGTAGAACGTGCTGATTTGTTGGCAGAAAATGAAGTGGTGATTGCGCAAGACAAACGTCCCGCACAATTTGAGTATGTGTTGCTTGGTATTACTAAAGCTTCGTTATCAACTGACTCATTTATCTCTGCGGCTTCATTCCAAGAAACAACGCGTGTGTTAACGGAAGCGGCTATTTTAGGTAAACGTGATGATTTACGTGGCCTGAAAGAAAACGTCATTGTTGGTCGTCTGATTCCAGCAGGTACAGGGTTAGCGTATCATGAAGCACGCAAGCGCGCATCTGTAGCAGGCGGTGTTCCAGCGAAAGAAATTCCAGCTGAGGCGCTGTTCAAAGATACAGAAGTGATTTTAGAGGAAGCGACAAGCGTTGAGGTGGAGACGGGCGCTGGAGAAACCGCAGCAGAGTAAAGCTGGAAATTAAATCTTGACATTGAAGCTTAGGCTAAATACAATGCTTGGTTTTTCAGGATAGCCTTATTGCCGTTAGGTAAAGCTATCCTGACTTGTTTGTCAGTTAAGCATTTATTTGCAATGTTATTTATTGTTTAAATAAGATAAATTTATTAAAGAATATATTTAGAGGTTATAGGCAATGCCAACCATCAATCAGTTAATACGTAAACCACGCGCAAAAGTGGTCACAAAAAGTAAAGTGCCGGCACTTGAAGCGTGCCCGCAAAAACGTGGAGTATGTACTCGTGTGTATACAACCACACCAAAAAAACCAAACTCAGCTTTGCGTAAGGTGGCAAAAGTGCGTTTGACAAATGGCTATGAAGTTATTAGCTACATTGGTGGTGAAGGCCATAACTTGCAGGAGCATAGCGTGGTGTTGCTACGTGGTGGTCGTGTAAAAGACTTACCAGGTGTGCGTTACCATATGGTGCGCGGTAGCTTGGATACGGCAGGTGTTAAAGATCGTAAGCAATCGCGTTCTAAATACGGTGCTAAGCGTCCTAAAGAAGCTAAAGCAAAATAAGATTGAAATTTTAAGCGGCTAACCAAATGCCCTGCCGATGTATTTGCTGGCAAAACATAATTGATAAGAGAGAGTTGAGAAAAGCATGCCAAGACGTAGAGAAGTGCCCAAGCGTAACATTCTTCCAGATCCAAAATTCGGAAGTACTGAAGTTTCAAAATTTGTGAATGTGTTGATGACCGGTGGGAAAAAATCTGTAGCTGAGCGCATTTTGTATGGTGCGTTTGATCAAATTACCGCCAAAACAAGTAAGGATGCGTTAGAGGTTTTTACGCTAGCATTAAACAACTTGCGCCCATTGGTAGAGGTTAAAAGTCGTCGTGTCGGCGGGGCAAACTATCAGGTTCCTGTAGAGGTCCGCCCTAGCCGTCGTAGTGCGTTAGCTATGCGCTGGATGCGCGATGCGGCGCGTAAGCGCGGTGAGAAATCAATGGGTTTGCGCTTGGCTGCTGAGTTGGTCGAGGCTGCTGAGGGTCGTGGTTCAGCAATGAAGAAGCGTGAAGAAGTTCACCGTATGGCAGAAGCCAATAAAGCATTCTCACATTTCAGGTTCTAAATACTTAAAATGTACCTTTCGTCATGAAGGGTACTTTTGTTTTTTCTAGAATTGTTCTTTAAGAATTTTAAGCAATAATATTTAAGCAAAGGTAATAACCGTGGCTCGTCAAACCCCTATCAATCGCTATCGTAACATTGGTATTTCTGCACATATCGATGCAGGTAAAACAACTACGACTGAGCGTATTCTTTTTTACACAGGCGTTAACCATAAAATTGGTGAAGTGCATGATGGCGCTGCTACCATGGACTGGATGGAGCAGGAGCAGGAGCGCGGCATTACCATTACTTCTGCAGCCACCACTTGTTTCTGGAAAGGCATGGGCGGGCAGTATGAGCAGCATCGTTTTAATATTATTGATACGCCAGGTCACGTTGACTTCACTATTGAAGTAGAGCGTTCAATGCGTGTTTTGGATGGTGCCTGTATGGTGTACTGTGCAGTAGGTGGTGTACAGCCGCAATCTGAAACGGTATGGCGTCAAGCTACTAAATATAAAGTGCCTCGCTTGGCGTTTGTTAACAAAATGGACCGCTCTGGTGCTGACTTCTTTAAAGTCGTTGATCAAATGCGCAATCGTCTGAAGGCCAATCCAGTGCCTATTGTAATTCCTATCGGTCGTGAAGATACTTTCACGGGTGTGGTTGACCTCATCAAGATGAAGTCAATTATCTGGGATGAAGCATCGCAGGGGATGAAGTTTGAGTATGGTGATATTCCTGCTGATTTAGTTGAATCGGCGAATAAGTGGCGTGAAAACATGGTTGAAGCTGCCGCCGAAGCGAGTGAAGATTTGATGAATAAGTACCTTGAAGAAGGTGACTTGTCAGAGTCAGAGATTATTCTTGGTCTACGTACGCGCACAATCGCAACAGAAATCCAACCAATGTTGTGTGGAACAGCCTTTAAAAATAAAGGTGTTCAGCGTATGTTGGATGCTGTAATTGATTTCTTGCCATCTCCTGTTGATATTCCTGATATTGAGGGTGAAGACGAGGATGGCGAGCGCGTTACGCGTAAGGCAGATGATAAAGAGAGTTTGTCGGCATTGGCATTTAAGTTGATGACAGATCCGTTCGTGGGTCAATTGACTTTTATCCGGGTTTACTCAGGTGTGCTGAATAAAGGCGACACGGTGTATAACTCAGTAAAAGGTCGTAAAGAACGTATTGGACGTATTGTGCAAATGCATGCAAATACGCGCCAAGAGGTGGATGAGGTTGTGGCGGGAGATATTGCTGCTGCCATTGGTTTGAAAGATGTAACGACTGGTGAGTCATTATGTTCAGTTGATAATCCCATCATCCTAGAGCGTATGGTATTCCCTGAGCCTGTTATTCATGTGGCGGTAGAGCCAAAAACAAAAGCGGACCAGGAGAAGATGGGTATAGCTTTGGGTCGCCTCGCACAAGAAGACCCTTCATTCCGTGTGCGTTCAGATGAAGAGTCTGGTCAAACTATTATTTCCGGTATGGGCGAACTGCACTTAGATATCATTGTTGACCGTATGCGTCGTGAGTTTAACGTGGAGGCTAGCGTAGGTGCTCCGCAAGTTGCTTACCGTGAAGCGATTAAGAAAAAAGTGGAAGTTGAAGGTAAGTTCGTTAAACAGTCTGGCGGTAAGGGTCAGTATGGACATGTGTGGTTAATCATGGAACCAAATGAAGCGGGTAAAGGTTTCGAGTTTGTTGATCAAATCAAAGGTGGTACGGTGCCACGTGAGTTTATTCCTGCTGTTGAAAAAGGTTTGCGCGAAACTATCCCATCAGGTGTGTTGGCTGGCTTCCCGGTAGTTGACGTAAAAGTTACTCTGTTTGATGGTTCTTACCATGACGTTGACTCGAATGAAAATGCCTTCAAGATGGCAGCGTCTATTGGTTTTAAAGATGGTATGCGTAAAGCAGACCCAGTATTGCTAGAACCGATTATGGCGGTTGAAATTGAAACACCTGAAGATTATATGGGTGATGTGATGGGTGACTTGTCGTCACGTCGCGGTATGATTCAAGGTATGGAAGACACAGCAGGTGGTGGTAAAGCAATTCGTGCTGAAGTACCATTGTCTGAAATGTTTGGTTATGCAACAACTGTGCGCTCACTTTCACAAGGTCGTGCTAGTTATAGTATGGAATTCAAGCACTATGCTGAAGCACCAAGAAATGTGGCAGAAGCCATTATGAACAAGAAATAGTCCATTACTAATTAATTTTAAAGAATAGATAAAAGGAAATAATCATGGCAAAAGGTAAATTTGAACGGACCAAACCGCACGTCAACGTAGGCACGATTGGCCACGTGGATCATGGTAAGACGACATTAACGGCAGCGATTACCACGGTATTGACCAAAAAATT
>JAKPIR010000143.1 GCA_029549705.1 Pseudomonadota bacterium
CGGCCTTGTTAAAAGCGTGGATCCTAAGTCTTGGCTATTTGTATCTTGGAAAAATATGTCCAACATTCGTACTGAAAAGCATGATATTGGCGGAGAAGGTAAATCTCTATGTGCTGTATTTGATATTAAAGCAACAAATGACGAATTAAGAGATTTTTTTCTTTCGCATAAGTGGGCAGATAAAGTAACAGGCAATAACTCAATTGTGTTTTACGGCAATGCATTTCCATCGCCAAAAAAAGTCGCTGCTGAGTTGCAAGAAATGATGGATAAGAATAAAAAAAAATCACTTATGCGTAAAAATGAAGGTTCATCGGCATGATGAATCAGCGCCTCGCATGGGCAATCACGGGTTCTGGGCATTATTTGCGTGAGTCTTTAGTCGTTTTAAAAACGTTAGAAAATGTGGATATTTTTTTAAGCAAAGCAGCGGCAGAAATCATCAAGCAATATGGCTTTCAGCCGCAGCTAGAGGCGATGGGTCACAAAATATACCAGGACAAAACGGCCAGCAGTGTGCCAGTGGAGCTGTTTTATGAAGGAAAGTATCACACTTTAGTGATTGCACCTGCCACCTCCAATACCATAGCAAAAATGGCCTATGGTTTTTCAGATTCTCTAGTCACCAATCTTTATGCCCAAGCAGGAAAAACGCGCGTGCCAAGTATTATTTTTGCTTGCGACACGGTGCCGGAATCTGAAGATTTGTCTCTGGAATCTGTTGCACCTCGTGAGAATGTCGTCAAAGTTTTTCCGCGTAAAATTGACTTGGAAAACGTTGTAAAATTGGCCGCATTTGAGCACACCAAAATCGCCGAGAGTTTTTCATGCCTCCAGGAGGCTTTATTTACAAGGCTCGCAGAGGTGCACGCAAGGGTTGATGTGAAAAATGCCTGAAAAACTACTTTTTTTAACGGGTAAATTAGCCGAAAAAAGTCTGCACCAAGTGCTTAAAGAAGTGCAATCCAATCCCAATACGCCAGCTTTTAAATATCGGGTTGAGCAAATCGGTGTTTCCGTTGCCGCGTTGATGACACCAGAGATGGTGGCACGTCGCCTGAAAACTACCGGTGACGCCAATAAAATGATTTTGCCCGGCCTTTGCCAAGGCGATTTAAGCCAACTGCACCGCCAGTTTGGCATTCCTGCCGAACGTGGCCCCAATGACCTGAAGGACTTGCCGCAATATTTTGGTCAACAAGGTTTAGCACCAGACCTAAGCCAATACCGTACACAAATTTTTGCTGAAATTGTCGATGCACCAGACTTAACCGTTGAACAGATTCTGACAAAAGCACAGCGCTTTCAAGCGCAAGGCGCCAATGTCATTGATTTGGGCTGTTTGCCCAATAGGCCTTTTTTGCATCTTGCTGAATCGATTCGCACCCTGAAATCAGAAGGTTTTCAAGTCAGTGTCGATTCAATTAACCCTGAAGAATTGTTGACAGCGGGCAAAGCTGGCGCGGACTATTTATTGAGCCTCACAGAAAAAACGTTGTGGATTGCGGATGAAGTGCAATCTACCCCCGTGTTGATTCCCGCCAAGCAGGGTAGCCTTGCTTCGCTTTATCGCGCCATTGAGCACTGTTTAAAACAAAAACGCGCATTTATTGCCGACCCGATTTTGGATCCGATTCACTTCGGCTTGACTGATTCAATTGTGCGTTACCAAAAACTTCGAAAAAAATATCCTGATATCGCCATACTGATGGGGGTTGGTAATGTGACCGAACTCACCGATGCCGATACTACAGGCATCAACGCGATTTTGTTTGGTATTATCAGTGAGCTTAATATTAACGCGGTATTGGCAACTTCTGTGAGCCCCCACGCAGTCAATGCGATTGCAGAAGCCGATATTGCAAGGCGTGTGATGTATGCCGCCAAGCAAGATAATCGCTTGCCACGCGGTTATAGTGATGGATTGCTCGGGTTACATGATCGGCGGCCTTTTCCATACCGTGCGGAAGAAATTTCCGAGCTTGCTTTGCTCATTAAAGACCCCAGTTTTAGAATAATGGTGAGCGAGGCGGGAGTGCATGTTTACAATCGTGATGGTGCACAATTAGCGGTTGATCCATTTCAATTTTACCCAAAACTTGGCGTCGAAAATGACGCTTCCCACGCGTTTTATTTAGGCGTTGAGCTTGCACGTGCGCAAATTGCCTGGCAACTCAACAAACGCTATGTGCAAGACGAAGCACTGACTTGGGGGGTTAATACGCGTACTGGGGAGGCATTGGGACATTCAAAAAATTCGCCAAAACAGTCGCATCGCGAACTGTCGCTCAAAGAAAAGCAG
>JAKPIR010000163.1 GCA_029549705.1 Pseudomonadota bacterium
CACCAAATCCATGCGCATCATCGATGTACAAATAGGCGTCATATTGCTCGCAAAGTGCTAAATATTCTGGAATGGGCGCAATGTCGCCATCCATACTAAATACGGCATCTACCGCAATCAACTTATGTTTGGCTGAACTGGCTTTTAGCAGATTTTCGAGCGCGGCTACATCGTTATGCGCAAAACGCTTAAACTCGGCTAATGAATAATAACCACCGTCATTCAGGCAGGCATGGTTAAGCTTATCCGCAAATATCGCATCGCCACGTCCGACCAGCGCGCCTAAGACGCCAATGTTGGCCATATACCCAGTTGAAAATAATAGTGCTGCAGGCAACTTCACAAAGTGAGCGAGCTGCTTTTCTAAATCATCATGGTAGCGATGATGGCCTGTGACAAGTCCAGATGCACCGCTTCCCACACCAGCAAAGCCCGCCGCCTGCTGCAATGTGGCAACGAGTCTGGGGTGATTGGCTAAACCTAAATAATCATTACTGCAAAAAGATAAATACGGTTTCGTATCGGCGACAATATGCTCGGCTTGCGGCGAGTCGAGCAAGCGGCGCTGGCGCAGCAAGCCATCTTTTTCGCGTTTTTCGAGTTCTTGGTGTAGAAATTTAAGCATATTGTTTAGATTGTTGTAGGAGCACAATTTATTGCGCGAATATAACTTAATTTATCCAAGCTTTCGCGCAATAAATTGCGCTCCTACCCATTGCCATTAAATCGGGTGTAAGCCCAATTTCGCAAATAGCTTTTTATCCGTTTCAGCTTCAGGGTTGCCAGTGGTGAGCAATTTTTCACCGTAAAAAATGGAATTTGCCCCGGCTAAAAAGCAAAGCGCCTGAATGCCTTCATGCATGCTCTGGCGGCCTGCTGAAAGCCGCACAAAGCTTTTCGGCATGGTAATGCGGGCTATGGCAATGGTGCGTACAAATTCAAACGGATCGAGTTCTTCTGTACCATGCAACGGCGTGCCTTCAACCTGCGTGAGTAAATTGATCGGCACGCTTTCAGGCGGACGCTCCATATTGGCTAATTGTGCTAGTAGGCCAGCACGCTGGTTGCGCGATTCGCCCATACCGATAATGCCGCCGCAGCACACATTGATGTCAGCTTCACGCACGCTATCTAACGTATCCAGGCGGTCTTGATAGGTACGCGTGGTAATCACATCGCCATAAAACTCTGGTGCGGTATCCAAGTTGTGATTGTAATAATCCAGCCCTGCTTCTTTAAGTTGCGCAGCTTGGCCATCTTTGAGCATGCCCAATGTGGCGCAAGTCTCTAAGCCCATGGCTTTCACTTCGGCAATCATTTTCAGTACTGGTTCTAAATCGCGCTGTTTTGGGCTGCGCCATGCCGCGCCCATACAAAAACGGCTTGCGCCATTGTCTTTGGCTTCTTTAGCGGCTGCCAGCACGTCATCAATCGCCATCATCGGCTCATTTTCAACATCGGTGTGATAGCGCGCTGCCTGCGGGCAGTAGCCACAATCTTCACTACAACCACCTGTTTTAATGCTTAACAGGGTACTCACTTGCACGCCGTTAGGGTCAAAATTGGCGCGGTGTACGGTTTGCGCCTGATGCAGTAAATCGTTAAATGGCAATTCATACAGCGCTGCAATTTCTGCCACACTCCAGCGATTGACCGTTGGTGAACATTGTTTGCTATGATGTTTTAAACTATCGGTGTTAACCACCATTTCTGTTGTTGATTGCATTGTGAAAACCTTTGAATTGGTACATAAAGCGTATTGATAAATAACCGGATTATAAGCTGTAAAGTGAAAAGCGCACAAATCATTAACAACTGGTCAAAAATTAATCAATGGTTATTTTCTAGCCAATGTTTACTATGCGCTGCATCTACCCAACACTCCGCAGACTTATGCCCCGCCTGCTTTCAAGCGCTTCCTTGGCACAATGCGCCGCAGTGCCTGCAGTGTGGCTTACCTTCTAACCACCCAATTTGCGGCCATTGCCTGCACGAACCGCCTGATTTTGACGCCACACTAGCCGCCTTGCGCTATGAATTTCCGCTTGACGCAGTGATGCAGCACTATAAATATGGCAGCGCGTTACAAACCGCGCACCTTTTTGCGCATATGATGATGACCCAACATGCACAACGTTTATCCTCGAACACCACCGACTTAATCATTCCCATGCCGTTGCACCCACAGCGATTAAAAGAACGCGGGTTTAATCAATCACTCGAAATCGCCCGCCTCTTATCAAAACAATTGGGAATTCCACTCGATTACCACAGCGCCATTCGCAGTAAATATACACCTCCGCAAGCCAGCCTTGCCCTTAAAGAACGTGCAAAAAACATCAAAGGCGCG
>JAKPIR010000187.1 GCA_029549705.1 Pseudomonadota bacterium
CCGAGAAAAAAATAATGCTCTGGAAGCCTTTATTTATAAGGCTTCCAGAGCATCGAAAAAGGTTGTCAGTTTTTTTTACATCAAATCATGTTTTTATGCTCGTGTTAGGGTGTTTTATTTGGTAGTGGTTTTGCATAAGTAAAGGCATCCGATAAAAACGCATCTTCTGCCAGACCAGCTTCAATAAAACTGGCGTGTGCCACTGCAACCATGGCAGGTGCCCCACAGCAATAAACCTCAAAATCTGCCAAGCCAGTCGCAGCAAAATCATCCAGCACCGCTTGGTGTACATAGCCGGTTCGACCTTGCCATTGGTCTTCTGGTTTGGCATCGGATAGCACGGGAATAAACCTGATATTAGGATATTCGGCGGCCCAGGCCTCGGGTAACGCTGGCATGTAGAGATCTTGCTTGGTGAGCGCGCCCCAATACAAAATGACATCGCGCTGAATGTTGTGATGCAGCATATGCTCGATAATGCCTT
Organism: Pseudomonadota bacterium; assembly: GCA_029549705.1. Taxonomy (GTDB): domain Bacteria; phylum Pseudomonadota; class Gammaproteobacteria; order Burkholderiales; family Methylophilaceae; genus Methylotenera. The sequence goes on from JAKPIR010000187.1 coordinate 485, forward strand.
TAATGGGCGCAAAGCCTGTGCCGCCTGCTACCATGATGATCGGTTTTGTTGATTCTTCACGCAGAAAAAAACTGCCGAAAGGCGCTTCAATACGCAAGATGGCCTTTTCTGGCATTTCGTTAAACACGTATTCTGTGAACTGCCCGCCCGGAATCAAGCGCAAATGCAGTTCTAACAAATTATCTACATGTGGTGCATTGGCAATTGAAAAAGCACGGCGTTTGCCATCTTTAAGCAAAAACTCAATGTATTGCCCCGCCTTAAACTGTAAATGCTCGGAACTGGGTAACTTTAAAAATAACGCCATGACATCATGCGAAAGTTGCACTTTACGCTCAACTCTGGTGGGTAAAATGCGTGGCGGTATTACATCCGAGGCTATTTCGCGGCACTCAATCACCACATCAGTCAGCGGATGCGCACAGCAAAATAGCGCTTTTCCGGCGGCTTTTTCAGCATTGGTTAATGCGCTTGCGGCATATTCACCGTAATCAATTTCACCACTGATAATGTCACCCTTACAATTGCCACACGAACCACTTCTGCATCCATAAGGCAGATTTACGCCTGCTGCAATAGAGGCTTCTAATATCGTTTGGCTCGGTCGCGCTTCAAATTGATGATGAGTAGATTGCACTGTAATTCGGGTCATTTTTTGTCGGTTTCTTCTTTAATTTCTGTAAATTCAGCATCAATCACCTCATCATTTGAGGCTTTTCGCTGATGCTTGAATGATTTTTCTTGATACTGCTCACGTTGATACGTCTGCTCTTGATACGGTTCCGAATCACTTGGGTTACCCGCCAATTTAGGTTGCTTCATTGGAATAAGCAACAAAATGGCCGCAATCGCATCAGTCAGCACCCCTGGAATGATGAGCAAAATACCTGCAATCATATTACGCGCACTACCAAACACAGCGCGCACTGGGTTGCCGCCTTGCGCTAAGCTTTGCATCATTTTTACCGAAAATAATTGCTTTTCTTCACGCACAAGTTGTAATCCCAGCCAACCCACAACGACTAAGTATAACAAGACCCACCAACCATAACGATGGGTTAAATTGATTAAAATCCATATTTCTGCGATGGGAAAGGCCAGTAACATGAATAACAAAATAAGGCGCATGTGTCAGTTTTCTCTCAAGTAATGGAACGTACGGCCATATTGACAATCTACAGCTTGATGCTAGTTTTGTGGTGGCGATGCTCTATAATTGCAAGACCAAACGATTACAATAGCTTAAATATTAAACCTTGGAACATAATGACGTGAAAAAATTCTTGCTCAAAACGTTTTTAAACGGCTTAACAGCATTGATTGCGCTCGGTTTTTTTTCAAATGCAATCGGTGCGGAATCTAACAAAAGTTCCATGCTAGATGCCCTCATTGACACAGGCACAGAAGCGTTTTTACCGCCTGAAGTGGCTTTTAAGCTTGATTTAAAAGGCATAGATGCCAGCCATATTGAAGCCAATTTTTTAGTTCAGCCAAAATATTATTTATACCGTGAGCGTATTAAATTTGAAGTAGTATCCCCTGCTGACATCAAAATCGCCAAGATTGTACTACCCAATGGCGATATCAAAGACGACCCTAATTTTGGCAAGCAAGAAGTCTACCACAATGACTTCAAAGCCAATATTCAGTTGTCTGCTGGCACTCAATCACCCGTTACTATTAATGCCAGCTACCAAGGATGCAGCGAAAAAGGCTTATGCTATGCGCCGATTAAAAATAGTTTCACACTCATCCTGCCAGCAACGGCCTCACCAACAGATGTAAGCGCTGCAACCAACATAGCCAGCAACAGCTTATCCGCTAACAACGAGGTCGATAACACGACGCAAATTCTAAAATCTGGCAATTTGTGGCTGATTATTGTTGGTTTTTTTGTTGCTGGTTTACTGCTCTCTTTCACCCCTTGCGTATTACCGATGATTCCCATTTTATCCAGCATCATTGTGGGTAGCCAAAGTAAGCAAGTAAATCCTTCTCGATTACATGCTTTTATGCTCTCTGTGGCCTATGTGTTAGGCATGGCCTTAAGTTATACCATTGCGGGTGTTGCGGCCGGATTATCAGGGGACTTACTCAGCCAGTCACTGCAAAACTCCTGGGTGTTGGGTGCTACCGCACTGATTTTTGTTTTACTGGCACTCTCGATGTTTGGTTTTTATGAGCTTAAGCTACCACAATCGTTTGAAGATAAACTGGTCGTCACCACCAACAAACTAAAAGGCGGGCATTTTTTAAGTGTGTTCATCATGGGCGCGCTGTCCGCTTTAATTGTAAGTCCGTGCGTGGCTGCCCCGCTCGCTGGCGCATTGATTTATATTGGGCAAACACATAATGTGTTTCTGGGTGGCGTTGGTTTATTTGCACTTGCCATTGGCATGGGGCTACCCTTGCTCGCCATTGGTGCTTCCGCTGGCAGCTTGTTGCCCAAAACCGGTAACTGGATGAATAGCGTGCGTAACTTTTTTGGTGTCATCATGCTGGGGATGGCCATTTGGCTTATATCACCTGTCATTCCGATGAATGTGCAACTAATGTTATGGGCGGCTTTATTGATTGTTACTGCGGTCTATCATAATGCGCTTGATCAACTGCCTACACACGCCAGTAACTTTGCCAGAGTTGGCAAAGGAGTAGCTGTCATTACCTTGATATTCGGTATTGCTATACTCATTGGTGCGCTATCGAATGCAAAATCTATTTTCCAGCCCTTGAGTGGTTTTAGTTTTGCATCCGCTCAACAACAAAATAAAATGCCACCACTCGCTTTCACTCGCATTACTAATATTGCTGAACTCGATAAGAAACTTGCTGAAGCAAATGGCCAACCAGTAATGTTAGACTTTTATGCGGACTGGTGTGTGGCGTGCAAAGAACTTGAAGCATTTACGTTTAGCCACCCGCAAGTGCAACAGCTACTTAAAAACACCACGTTACTACAAGTTGATGTCACTGCAAACACGGATGAAGATAAGGCATTACTCAAACGTTTTGGCTTGTTTGGACCGCCTGGCATTGCCTTTTTTAACCAACATGGTCAAGAAATGACAACACTCAAAACCGTTGGATTTCAAAATGCTGACCGCTTTAGCGCAACGCTTGCCCGGCGCGATAGTTGCATCGTTGCGCCTCAATCGAATAAAGCGATTACACAATGCTAAAAAAAATCATATCCAGTCTTGGCTATTTAGCCATGATGCTGAGTTTAGGGTTTGTTATTTATTACTATGTGTTAAATCCCAACTCACCTCTTAAAAATATAAATAGTGATTTTAGCGGACTTTCTACTAAGCCCCTTTTTGCAGCTAAATTCCCAAATGAAAACGGCGTCATTCAAGATTTAAGCCAATACAAAGGCAAAATTATTGTGCTGAATTTTTGGGCTACCTGGTGCCCACCGTGCCGTGACGAAATGCCAGAATTTTCAAAGCTATATCAGCAATATCAGCATCAAAATGTGGTGGTACTCGGCGCCGCTGCAGATGAACTTGCTGCTGTGCGGCATTATTTGAGTGCATCACCTGTCAGTTATCCGATTATAGTTGGTGACATGGAAGCGATGTTGCTTTCAAGTCATTTAGGAAATGTACAAGGGGCATTACCTTTTACTGTTTTCATTAATACTGACGGTATTGTGGCGCATGTGCATCTAGGCCGCATTTCATATGCGCAACTAGAAAAAGAATTAAATCGCATATTTCCATCTAAACACTAGTTCTTCAGTCTCAAAACTCGCATTTAATTGACTAAATACGCCTTAGTTAATCTACGCAACTTTGAAGAATAAATCATCGCTTCGAACTGCTAATTTCTTAAAATACACGCTAATTCACTGGACAAATTTCAGTAACTTCGGCAAACTTGCAGCTATGAATTACAGTAATTTACAAGTTGTACAATATTGCCGTGGGGTTATGCATGGCAACTAAATCCATATTGGTGCTTCATGGTCCCAACTTAAACCTGTTGGGGCTACGCGAACCAGAACATTACGGTAACGCAACACTTGCGTCAATCAATCAAACACTCACCGATAAAGCGACAGTTGCTGGGGTAGTGCTTGAGACTTTTCAAAGCAACGCAGAAGCTGAACTTGTCACCAAAGTGCAGTCTATTGCATCAAAAAGTGTGGATTTTGTCATTATTAATCCGGCTGCATTTACGCACACATCGGTCGCCTTACGCGACGCGCTATCAGCTGTTAAAGTGCCTTTTATTGAAGTACACTTATCAAATGTCTACGCGCGTGAGGCTTTTCGTCACCATTCCTATTTTACCGACATTGCTGTGGGCGTCATTAGCGGTCTAGGTGCGCATGGCTATGAACTTGCAGTCGAATATGCGATACGACATGTTCTCAAATCTTGAAATATCATTAAATACTAAACTTTTCCTAGATTTTTAGAGGTTATTATGGACTTACGCAAACTAAAAAAATTAATTGACCTGGTTGAAGAATCCGGCATTGCCGAGCTTGAACTCACCGAAGATGGCGAAAAAGTACGCATTAGCCGCAACTTCACGGCAAACAACAATCCGCCTACGCAGCAGTACTACGCACAATATGCGCCGCCTGCACAGCAACAGCCGCAAATTAGCCAAGCACCTGCTGCCGCTGACGCACCGGCCGTTGAAACTGGGCATACCGTTAAATCGCCGATGGTAGGTACGTTTTATCGCGCATCATCGCCTGATGCTAAGGCGTTTGTTGAGGTGGGCGATACCGTTGCCGTGGGCGACACGCTCTGCATCATTGAGGCAATGAAATTATTAAATGAAATTGAATCAGATAAAGCGGGTGTCGTTAAAAAGATATTAGTAGATAACGGTCTGGCAGTTGAGTACGGCGAACCTCTTTTCATTATTGGTTAGGATTTTATAACATGGCTATGTTTGAAAAAACCTTACCTGCTAGTCGTATAGACAAAATTTTAATTGCCAATCGCGGTGAGATCGCTTTGCGCGTACAGCGCGCATGTCGTGAACTGGGCATTAGAACAGTTGCTGTTCACTCTGAAGCAGACCGTGAAGCAAAATACGTAAAGTTGGCCGATGAGTCTGTCTGTATTGGCCCGGCGCCATCCAGCCAAAGCTATTTGAATATTCCGGCAGTCATTAGCGCAGCTGAAGTCACCGATGCGCAAGCGATTCATCCCGGTTATGGTTTTTTATCTGAAAATGCTGATTTTGCAGACCGTGTAGAGCAAAGCGGCTTTATCTTTATTGGCCCGCGTGCTGAGACAATTCGCTTAATGGGCGATAAAGTATCGGCCAAAAACGCCATGAGAAAAGCCGGGGTGCCTTGCGTACCGGGCTCTGATGGCGCTTTGCCTGAAGACCCTGCGGAAGTCATGAAAATTGCCAAGCAAATCGGCTACCCCGTCATTATTAAGGCGGCCGGTGGCGGTGGCGGTCGTGGCATGCGTGTAGTGCACACGGAAGCGGCGTTACTTGCCTCAGTCAACATGACAAAAGCTGAAGCACAAGCCGCTTTTGGCAACCCCGTAGTTTACATGGAAAAATACTTAGAAAAACCGCGCCATATTGAGATTCAGGTATTGGCTGACCAGCACGGAAATGCGGTATTTTTGGGTGAGCGCGACTGCTCCATGCAACGTCGCCATCAAAAAATTATTGAAGAAGCGCCCGCGCCGTTACTAAACCCTAAGTTGCGTGACAAAATTGGCGAACGCTGTGCCGAAGCCTGCCGTAAAATTAAATATCGTGGCGCCGGCACTTTCGAATTTTTATATGAAAATGGTGAGTTTTATTTCATAGAAATGAACACGCGTTTGCAGGTTGAGCATACCGTAACAGAGATGATTACGGGCATTGATTTGGTGCAGCAGCAAATTTTTGTCGCGTCTGGTGAAAAACTTAAATTCCGTCAAAAGGATATTCAATTGCGTGGTCACGCGATTGAATGCCGTATCAATGCTGAAGATCCGTACTCGTTTGTACCATCTCCAGGTACGATTAGTCGTTTCCACATGCCGGGCGGCCCGGGTGTGCGCGTTGATACGCATGCTTACGGCGGCTATACAGTACCGCCGCATTATGACTCGATGATTGGCAAACTCATCACTTATGGTGATACGCGTGACCAAGCGATTGCCCGTATGCGGATTGCCCTCTCGGAAATGATGATTACTGGTATTAGCTCTAATATCGCGCTTCATGCAGATTTAATGGCGGATGCTGCATTTCATGCGGGTGGTACGAGCATTCATTATCTTGAACAAAAACTTGGCATTTACAATAAATAAAATTGCGTCCTCTTCTAGCATTGTCCGTTCAAGTTCAGTCACTTTAAATTCGTAGGTTGGGCATGGCTTGGATTTCTTTAAAAATTGCAGCGCAAGATAATACGGCAGATTTAATCAGTGATACGCTGATGGCGCAGGGTGCGCTATCCGCTATTATTGAAGATGCAAATGCCGATACGCTGGACGAGCAGCCTATTTTTGGCGAGCCGGGTGACCCGCCGCCCGGTATTTGGCAGCAAAATTTGGTGAGCGCGCTGTTTGATGATGATGTTGACGTGACGGCCATTATGGCGGATTTAGAGCGTACAACCAAACTTGGCAATCTAATCTATTCTACTGAAGTGATTGAAGAGCAGGATTGGGTGCGTGCGACACAATCGCAATTTGATCCCATCAAAATCACCGAAGACTTATGGATTGTGCCCACTTGGCATGATGCGCCCAATGCCAATGCGCTGAATATCGTGTTAGACCCTGGCCTTGCGTTTGGCACAGGCAGCCACCCTACCACGCACCTATGCCTTGCCTGGCTTAAAAATACTGTTTTGCCCAATAACTCCGTATTGGATTATGGCTGCGGTTCAGGTATTTTGGCAATAGCCGCTAAAAAGCTGGGCGCGGCTGAAGTGGTCGGTACCGATATTGACCCGCAGGCCATTCAATCGAGCCAATACAATGCTGAGAAAAATCAAGTGCAAGCATCCTTTTTACATGCAAGCCAATATCAATCTAGAGCGTTTGATATTGTGGTGGCCAATATTTTATCAAGCGCCCTCAGTGTGTTAGCTCCTGCACTGGCAAAATCTTGTAAGCAAGGTGGAAAAATTGCACTGTCTGGCATCTTAAAAGAACAGGCTGCCGACGTAGCTGCCATTTATGCGCAATGGTTTGATATGGATAGCCCACAGACGATGGATGCTTGGGTGTTGCTCACTGGCACAAAAAAGTAGGTTAGCCATGAGCAATATTACCCTCTGCCCAAACTGCCAAACGCAGTTTGTTGTCACTAAAAAACAGCTCAAACAGTATCAGGGTAAAGTGCGTTGCGGCCATTGTTTGCATGTGTTTGATGCAACACTACACATGGTTGAAACCCCGCCCATGGACAGCATGGCTGATGCTGAGCAAGAAGCGCTACCACTGACAACTGATAATGGGCAACCATTAGACGCTTCAGCTAGTGCTGTGGATGCCGTTTCAGCCTCTTTTCAAGATCAAGAGGACATTGCTACCACACCGCCTGATGATGGAAATGCATGGCCTACAATTATTGACGATATTGAGCATGAAGTCAGCCAAGCCGCGATTAGCACACCCATCACGATTAATTCACCTGCTGAGCCAACCATAGCTGATATTGCTGCCGTTGCGGATGATGACACCATCACAGAGGTGATTGACTACAGCGCACTCGCCCCCAGTTTTAGCGAGGTGCCACTTGAGCCTGAGACCGTTTTCGAAACGCCTAAGCCCATTTCAAATTTATCTGTGGACGCTAAGTTTTATAAAAAAAGACCGCCGCGTAGCAGGGCGTCTACCTGGCTTTTGTTTTGCGTAGCTTTAGTTTTGGCGCTCACTGCCATTGGCCAAAGCGCTTATTTTTTACGCAACGAAATCCCCATTTATTACCCCAACATTAAGCCCTATTTAGTCAGCGCCTGCGAGAAAATTGGCTGCGAAATCACTTTGCCAAAGAAAATTGAATATATTTTTATTGATGATTTTGAAATAGAAGAAGATGCAGAATATGTCGGCTTAATGCGTCTTACCAGCACGCTCATCAATCAGGCCGGTTTTGCACAAACTTACCCGAATTTGGAGCTTACGCTCAAAGATGCTGACGATAATCCCAAACTACGCCGCACGCTAAAACCCGCTGAATATTTGCCGCAAAATACGGCAATTGAAAACGGCATTGGGCCTGGAGAACAAGTTAAAATTAAGCTGAATATCACTACCAATGGCGAAGAAGTTGCGGGTTACAGCGCATTGGTAACATACTAAGAAATTTGTTGCACACCGCGCGCTTTGAATGCATAACCTTTTTTGATGCTCTGGAAGCCTTGTAAATAAAGGCTCCCAGAGCATTATTTTTTTGTCGGCAGGTTTTTGTGTGTGTTAGATGCCTGTTTAGCGTGTTATGCAAAGTACTTTTACGCTAAAGTAGGTGCATAAAATCTGCGTGCACCGCTTGTATGGCTTCCACGATTTTTTCTACCGCCTCCATGCGCATATAACTTTTACGCCAGGCAATTGCAATGCGTCTCGTTGGCACTGGGGCCGAAAATGGAATGACCTGAATGAGCGGATTATGATAACGCGCGGCCGTGGCTGAACACGGCAACACGCTAATGCCCAAATTGGATGCGACCATATAGCGGATGGTTTCAAGTGAATTGCCCTGCAGGACTTCTCCTTTGCGCGCGAGCTCCGGGCAGGCTTGCGTGACTTGGTTGCTAAAACAATGGCCCGCATTCAGCAACAAAACCTTTTCGTTCGATAACTCTGCTGGCTTAATGTGTTTTCGGTTTGCCCAGTGATGATTACTTGGCACCACCACGTCAAAATCCTCATCATAAAGCGCGCGGTACTGTAAACCCGGCACATCAAACGGTAAGGCGATAATGGCCACATCAATGACACCGCCTCTTAATTGTGTTTCAAGGTTGGCGGTAAGGTTCTCTTCAACCTCCAGCGGCATATCAGGGGCAATTTTACGTAATATCGGAATAATTTCAGGCAGTAAATACGGCCCTACGGAGTGAATCATGCCCAGCTTCAGTGGGCCTATGAGCTGATTTTTACCGAGTTCTGCAATTTGTTTTAATTGTGCGGCTTCTTGTAAGACTTTAGTGGCCTGCTCAACAATTTTAATGCCTATTTCTGTCATACTGACATCAGTGCGGCTACGTTCAAAAATCACAACGTTTAATTCTTCTTCCAGCTTTTTAATGGCCAGACTTAAGGCTGGCTGTGTCACAAAACACTTTTCTGCCGCGCGCCTGAAATTGCGCTCATGCGCCACGGCTACAATAAATTTTAGTTCCGTCAATGTCATGTCAGACATTCTACATTGATAAATTTTATAAATCAATTGTATCAAAACATACAATTATGCAAATCAAAATGGCCTCACTAGAATAACTCACATGCATCGTTTTTGAATGATGGTTTGATGATGGCATGAATGAAAGGAGCAATCATGTTCACGATGATGTTTGAGGCGGCGAATCAAATTTTGATAGAGGTGCTGGCAGATATTGCTGCTAGTTTTTAGTGTTCGCTTAATCTGTTTTAACGACAAAGGAGTTCTATGATGGAAAATAAACCTACAACTACCGCTGGGAAATGTCCAGTCATGCACGGTGGTAATACAGTAGCAAGTAATGCAAACACAGATTGGTGGCCAAATGCGCTGAATCTGGATATTTTGCATCAACACGATAGCAAAACAAACCCATTGGGTGAAGATTTTAATTACGCTGAGGAATTCAAAAAGCTAGATTTAACTGCAGTTAAAAATGATTTAAAAGCCTTGATGACGGATAGCCAAGCGTGGTGGCCGGCAGATTGGGGCCATTATGGTGGTTTGATGATTCGTATGGCCTGGCACGCAGCAGGTACCTACCGTATTGCAGATGGTCGAGGCGGCGCAGGCACGGGCAATCAACGTTTTGCGCCACTTAATAGCTGGCCGGATAACGTCAATCTTGATAAAGCGCGTCGTTTACTGTGGCCTATCAAGAAAAAATACGGCAATAAACTCTCGTGGGCGGACTTAATTGTTTTGGCCGGCACCATAGCTTACGAGTCGATGGGGCTAAAAACCTTTGGTTTCGCTGGTGGCCGTGCCGATATCTGGCATCCAGAAAAAGATATTTACTGGGGTGCTGAAAAAGAATGGCTGGGTAACACAGAGCGTTACGATGGCGATAAAAGTCGTGACTCGCTTAAAAACCCGCTTGCCGCCGTTCAAATGGGGCTGATTTACGTAAACCCTGAGGGTGTGGACGGCAAGCCAGACCCGCTCAAAACGGCACACGATATTCGTATTACGTTTGCGCGCATGGCCATGA
>JAKPIR010000221.1 GCA_029549705.1 Pseudomonadota bacterium
ATATCATGGCTCACCTCGCCCAACTTTTCTCGATACTGTGTTGCCGTAACCATATTAAGACCTGCAGTCACGTAGTTGTATTGACCGACCTCATTGAGCTCAAGCAATTGGCCGTTAATCGTGAGCCTTTTATTTTGATACCTAATTTTATCGCCCGGCAACCCTACCACGCGTTTAATGTAGTCAATTGAGGGGTCTGGTGGATAATGAAACACAAAAACATCACCACGTTTTGGATGATTCACTTCAATAAAAGTATTATTCAGCACTGGCACACGTAAGCCATAATGAAATTTATTTACCAGAATAAAATCCCCTGCCAAAAGAGTAGGCATCATCGAACCTGATGGGATTTTAAAAGGCTCCACAATAAAAGAGCGCACCAGAAATACCACCAAAATCACTGGGAAAAAACTTCTGGCGTACTCAACCACTTCAGGGTATTCGCTGGCTTTTTCACGCTTTGCTTTAAAGAATAAACTATCCACCAGCCAAATAACCCCTGTTAACACCAACATCAACAGCATGAATAAGGCAAATGGGATAATGCTGGTTGCAGTAAGCAACAACCCCAACAAAGCTGCCACTGAAAACAAAAACAAGCCCACGGTGAGTTTGCGCTGTATCAGTAAGATTAAGCAAAAAAGCATTAACCCTATTACCAAATAAACAATCATTTGTGTTTAACCCTATCTTTCTAAATTATTTATCTTCAACACGTAAAATCGCCAAAAACGCTTCTTGCGGAATCTCGACATTTCCCACTTGCTTCATGCGTTTTTTACCTTCTTTTTGTTTATCGAGCAGTTTACGCTTACGTGAAACGTCACCGCCATAACATTTTGCAATCACATTTTTGCGCATGGCTTTTACCGTCTCGCGCGCGATGATATTTGCGCCAATAGAAGCCTGAATCGCCACGTCAAACATTTGGCGTGGAATCAATTCACGCATTTTAGCGGCCACTTCACGACCACGATGCACACTGTTGCTACGATGCACAATCATACTGAGCGCATCCACTTTCTCGCCATTCACCATAATATCAAGCTTCACCAAATCTGCGGCACGGAATTCCAAAAACTCGTAATCCATTGAAGCATAGCCACGTGATACGGACTTTAATTTATCAAAAAAATCCAGCACCACTTCGTTGAGCGGGATTTCATAGCTCAACATGACCTGCCGCCCCATGTACTGCATGTTTTTTTGGATGCCGCGCTTGTTATTGCACAGCGTCATCACTGGGCCGACATAATCTTGCGGCATCAGCAAATTCACCACAATAATCGGCTCGCGCGTTTCTTCCACACGTGACGGCTCAGGAAGGCGGGATGGGTTTTCAATTTGCACCACTGAGCCATCTTTAAGCAATAACTCATACACCACAGTGGGCGCGGTGGTGATTAAATCCATGTCATATTCGCGCTCTAGGCGTTCTTGCACAATTTCCATGTGCAGCAAACCTAAAAAGCCGCATCTAAAGCCAAAACCCAACGCCGTTGAATTTTCCGCTTCAAACAAAAGTGAAGCATCATTCAGACTCAGTTTTTCAAGTGCGGTGCGTAAGGCTTCAAACTGGTTAGATTCTGTAGGGTACAAGCCCGCAAACACTTGCGGCTTCACTTCTTTAAAGCCTGCAAGCGGCTCACTCGCTAGTTTGTTGGCCAAAGTCACGGTATCGCCCACTTTTGCGCTGGCTAACTCTTTAATGCCTGCAATCACAAAGCCTACTTCACCTGCTGAAAGTGATGTTTTTTGCAGAGATTTTGGTGTAAACACGCCCACTTGCTCGCATAAAAAATCGCTATGCGTCGCCATTAAGCGAATTTTATCTTTTGGTTTGAGTACGCCGTCAACCACACGCACCAACATCACCACACCAACGTAATTATCAAACCAGGCATCGATGACTAAAGCCTTGAGAGGGCCATCAACATTACCGACAGGCGGTGGTACTTTTTTAATCACCGCTTCTAACACATCACGGACGCCTAGGCCCGTTTTTGCTGAACACAATACGGCATCGCTCGCATCCACGCCAATCACGTCTTCAATCTCTTGTTTCACGCGCTCCGGGTCGGCCGATGGTAAATCAATTTTATTCAGCACTGCCGTGACTTCTACACCTAAATCCAGCGCGGTGTAGCAATTGGCCACACTTTGCGCTTCAACACCTTGTGAGGCATCCACCACCAGCAGCGCACCCTCACAGGCAGAAAGTGAGCGTGAAACCTCATAACTAAAATCCACATGACCCGGCGTATCAATCAGATTTAACTGGTAGATTTGACCATCATCAGCCTTATATTGCAAAGCCGCCGTTTGAGCTTTAATGGTAATCCCGCGCTCGCGCTCAATATCCATTGAATCAAGCACTTGCGCTTCCATTTCACGGTCCGCCAAACCGCCACACATATGAATAATGCGGTCAGCTAGTGTGGATTTACCATGGTCAATGTGCGCGATGATAGAAAAATTACGAATGTTTTTCATAAGGTCTTTTTTTAAGCTTTACAAACAAATAAGGCGCCATTCAGCGCCCTTCACAATAGCCGTGATTTTACTACAACAGCTTGATTTTTTACCAATTATTTCGCAAATTATCAAGATGATACAATTAGCCTGAAGGGTCAGAAAAACGCGTATCGCTTACTTGAAAGACTTGGTCAAAAAAATTGCATTTCATCGCAAAAAATTCACTAACCTTTTTAGCATGGCTGCAAGCCTTATAAACAAAGGCTTCCAGAGCATCTTTTTTTGCTCGGCGCATTTTTAATGAATGAACAGACTGAAAATGCAGTGAAGAAATAGAGGAAACAATATACTGGTAGGCAGTAGCAGACTCGAACTGCTGACCTCTTGGATGTCGACCAAGCGCTCTAACCAACTGAGCTAACCGCCTATTTTTGAACGAGGCCGAATTCTAGCGCATTCGCTTTCTCTAAGCAAATAGAATCCTATTCGATGGACTTTTATATGCGTTACAATCTGTTTTTACAGAGAAAAAATATGTTGCATAGCGTCACTACAGAACAATACGAATCCCTGCTTGATCAACTTGCTACGCATGGTTATGCAATACTGCCCCATTTCATTCCAAACAGTTTAGTGCGCCAATTAGCCCAGCGGGCCAAAAGCCTTCAAAGGGCTGGAGTCCTTCGTGATGCCAGTGTCGGCAAACACATACTTTTGAATACCGCCATACGGGGTGACAGCACTTATTGGCTTGATGAAAATAGTCCTCATGTTGCCGAACATGATTACTTTACCCTGATGAACTCGGTGAAAAACCAAATAAACCGTGCGCTCTACCTTGGACTTGATACGCTTGAGAGTCATTTTGCACTATATCCGATAGGCAGCTTCTACAAAACGCATTTGGATCAGTTTCAAACCGACATCTATAAACATGATGACTTACGCAAACTGAGCTGCATTATTTATTTAAATGAGGATTGGCACCCTGATGACGGCGGGGAACTAAGAGTTTATTCAGATTTTGAACGTGGTCAGTTCGTTGATATATCTCCTGCAGGTGGCACTTTAGTCGCATTTTTGTCTGAGCAGTTCTACCATGAGGTGTTGCCAGCTAAACGTGAGCGCTTGAGCCTAACCGGCTGGTTTAAAACGCGCGCTAATACTTTACTGTAATTCTGAAGTGAGTGTGCCCTGATGCTGGCTCATGAGCAGACGGTATAAACTGGGGCTCGCAAACCCATCTTGCGCTAACTGTTGCGATGCCTGGTACTCTCTAATTGCGGATTGCGTTTTCAGGCCAGGAAAACCGTCCGGTTCCCCACAATCGTATCCCAGACGATTCAATTGGGTTTGTAGCGCCCAAAGTTGATTGTAGCTGAGTGCGCCTTTTTCAGCCGCAACACCCCCTACAACAGGCAAATCACCATTGAATTGATTCGCCAAATGATTCACTGATAACGCGTAATTGACTGACTTATTCCAATCCATGATTGCATCAAAATTACTGAACACCATAAAGGCAGGGCCTTGCCAGCCTTGGGGCAGCAAAATTGCAGCATTGTCTTGCTTTGGCAACGGCTTGTTATTCAGGGTTACGACGCCTAGTTGCGCCCATTCATCAGACGTTTTTCGCGTATTCAACTGCGCGAGCTGATACGCAAAGTCTTGCGGCAACTTAATCTCTAATGCCGAGACTTCATTTTTGCGCCATCCCACCTGAGAAAGATAATTCGCAGCTGAAGCAAAAGCATCTTCCAATGAAGTTAATACATTAATGCGTCCATCATAGTCCGCATCAACGCCATAAAGCATCAATGTGGAGGGCATAAATTGCATATGACCCATGGCGCCTGCCCACGAACCTCGCATGGCCGAAACGTGTTGATGTCCAGCATCCACAATACGCATAACATCCATGAGTTGCGTCCTAAAAAATGCACTGCGCCTTCCTTCGTAAGCAAGCGTCATGAGTGCCGAAGGCAGACCAAAATTACCTTTATTTTTACCGTAATTCGTCTCCATGCCCCAAAACGCGACCAATATTTCTTTAGGCACGCCATATTGCGCCTCAACCTTTGCCAATAACGCAGCATTTTGCTGCAACATCAGTCTGCCTTGGGCAATTTGCTGCGCATTCACACGCGTATCAAGATAAGTTAAAAAGGGTGAAATGAATTCAGGCTGGGAGCGGTCAAGCACAATGACTCGCGGCAAAAATTTTGCATGTTTAAACGTGGCCTCAATCGTTTGCTCTGAAATTTGATTTGCGCGTGCTTCATTTTTAAGCGCAATTAACCAATCGCTTGAGATAGCGTTATGATCTTCGGCAGATGTACTGAAACTATAGAATATCAGTGATATTACAAAGAGGCGTTTGGTGCAAAATGCGATAAGTTTACGGTTAATATAAAGCATACATCCAGTCATGCGTTTTAGTAAATAAATGGCACCATTGAACAGACAATCAGGGCATGTTCGCCAAATATTTTTCTGCAAAATAGAGCGCTACAATGGTTTTTCCATCGGTAATTTCACCGTTTAGAATCATTGAAATACATTCTTCAAAAGGGATATCAAATACTTCTAAAGTCTCATCCTCATCACGGCGATGCTGGCCTGCCACTAATTCTTGCGCCAAATAAATATGAATCACTTCATTTGAATAACCAATGCATGGATGCTGATAACCTAAACGCACCCAGTCATGAGCCGTATAACCTGTTTCTTCCAGCAACTCTCGCTGGCCAGTTGTCAGAACGTGTTCATTCGCATCTATTTTACCCGCTGGCAATTCAATAAATACCTGATGTAACGGGTAACGGAATTGTTTTTCAAGAATGACATTGCCATTGGGTAAAATTGGTACGACCACGACTGCACCTGGGTGAATCACATATTCACGCTGGCTTATATGACCGTTCGGCAGTTTTACCTGATCACGCTTAACGGTCAGCATCCCGCCAGAGGCAATCGTTTCAGAGCTGATTTGATGCTCAGTTAAATCTACAGATTTTGACATCATTCAAACCAGCAAAAGATAGTGTTTAAATTGAGGCGACGCTAAATGTGTCGCACTTTCTGATATCACCTGTGGTGAGTCCCTGATTAAACCAGCGCATGCGTTGCTGAGAGGTTCCATGCGTAAAACTATCTGGCACGGCGTATCCTTGCGCTTGTTTTTGTAAAGCGTCATCGCCAATCGCGGCTGCCGCGCGCATGGCTTCTTCAACATCTCCAGTCTCCAGAATGCGATTCGTACCATCCGCATGATGCGCCCAAACGCCGGCATAGCAGTCAGCCTGTAACTCTAATCGAACGGAATATTGATTTGCTTGCGCCTCAGAACGCGCACTTTGGCGCGCTTGCTGCACTTTATCCGACACACCGGTAAGGTTCTGAATATGATGCCCGACTTCGTGCGCGATAACATAAGCCTGCGCAAAGTCACCCGGTGCATTAAATCTGTTTTTCATTTCGTCATAAAAGGCCAAATCAATATAGACTTTCTGATCCCCTGGGCAATAAAAAGGACCCATCGCAGATTGTCCTGTACCGCAAGCGGTCGGTGTGGCACCTCTAAAAAGCACGAGTGTCGGCGCTGGGTATTTCTGCCCTGCATTTTGAAAAATCTTACCCCAAGTGTCCTCAGTGCTACCTAGCACTTTAGCCACAAATTTTGCCTCTGGGTCATCTTTGGGTATAGGTTGAGATTCCACCTGACTATTTTGCTGCAAGCCCTGCCCCATATTGAGTACAACTGATGGATCAACGCCAAAATACATCGCCACTAAAGCCAATGCAATTGTGCCTAGTCCAATGCCCCCGGCACGACCGCCTGTCATGCGTGAGCCACGACGGTCTTCTACATTCGTACTTTCACGTTCATCTTCTAAGCGCATTTTATCATCCCATCAAATGAATTTAAGTCATTAAATACAGCATCAAATACACTATTTAACTTAAACTTCTAAATATAGCGTATGCACATATTTCCATCATTTTTTGTGGCATCAGCCCCAAAACTAATAAAGCCATGGCATTCACACCAAGCACGATGCGCATATCAAGGGCAGCCACAATCGGTGCATGGTCTAATGGCTCGTCAAAATACATGAGTTTAATCACTCTTAAATAATAAAACGCACCTACCACTGCCATTAACACTGCAAATACGACTAGCCATAAGTAGCCCGCCTGCAATGCAGCTTGCAAT
>JAKPIR010000244.1 GCA_029549705.1 Pseudomonadota bacterium
TTATCAGTTTTACCCGTTTTAGCCAGTGGTGCTACTGGTACACCACGATGAAATTCCATTTGATGCACTTCACCATTGCGGTAAATTTTTAGGCGTAACCAATCAGATAGCGCATTCACCACAGAAACACCCACGCCGTGCAAACCGCCAGAGACTTTATAAGAGTTTTGATCAAACTTGCCACCCGCGTGCAATTCTGTCATCACAATTTCTGCGGCTGAGCGTTTTGGTTCGTGTTTGTCGTCTTCTTTAATATCTGTCGGAATACCACGTCCGTTATCGGATACGCTCACGGAGTTATCTGGGTGAATAATCACTTTGATGTCATCACAATGGCCGGCTAATGCTTCATCAATCGCGTTATCCAGCACCTCAAACACCATATGGTGTAAGCCTGAACCATCGGAGGTGTCGCCGATATACATGCCGGGCCGTTTGCGAACTGCGTCTAAGCCTTCTAATATTTTAATACTTGTTGAATCGTAATCTTGATTATTACTTTTTTGCTCAGCCATGTTTGAATGTCTTTATAAAATAATTTGATTTTTTTCTGCTGTTTTCGGTTGTTCTTATATGCGCATAGGCATCACGACATACTTGTAATCTGGTTTATTAGGTACGGTGACCAAGCAGCTGCTATTGGCATCAGAAAATGAAAAAGTGATGTCTTCGCTATTGGCGTTATTTAACACATCGATTAAATAGGTCACGTTAAAACCAATATCCAAGGCGTCACCCTGATAACTCACCTCTAATTCTTCTTCCGCTTCTTCCTGATCGCTATTGGTACTGATGAGTTTGAGGTTATTTTCGCTGATAACCATGCGAATACCACGATATTTTTCATTTGATAAAATAGACGCGCGTTGCATTGCCAACAGCACACCAACCCGATTCGTTGTAAAGCTGTTTTTATGCCCTACGGGAATCACACGGTTGTAATCAGGAAATTTACCATCGATGATTTTTGAAATAAGCCGAATATTTGCAAAACTAAAGTTCACTTGATTAGCGGACATTTCAATTTGAACATCTTCTTCGCTGTCATCTAGCAATTTAATCAGTTCAATGACGGTTTTACGTGGCAATATTATTTCCTGCTTTTCATAGTTTTGTTTAAGTTCTGTCGAGGTAAAACTTAAACGATGACCATCGGTACCAACAATGTTTAACCTATTGCCCGTTACTTCAAAGAGTAAGCCATTCAAATAATAACGGATATCTTGTTGCGCCATCGCAAACTCTACTTGTTTTAACAATTCTTTTAACTGTCGCTGATCGATGGTTACTAACGTGCTCTCCCCTTGCGTTTTGGTCATCACTGGGTAATCAGCTGCAGGTAGTGTTTGTAAGTTAAAACGGCTTTTGCCCGCCTTTAAAGTAATACGGCTTTCACTGGTGGCCATATTAATTTCTGCGCTATCTGGTAATGAACGACAAATATCCAGTAACTTTTTAGCAGCAATAGTTGTCGAAAAATCTGCATCAGTTGCACTTTCAACCGATAAAGAAATTTGCATTTCTAAATCGGTGGCCGTGAGATGAATCTGGTTTTTTTTAGCATCTATCAACAAGTTAGAAAGAATAGGTAATGTATGTCTTTTTTCTACAATGCTAGCAACCGATGTTAGGGGTTTCAACAAGGTTTCGCGGTTGATTTTGATATTCATCTTTTATAACCTAAATAAAATATATATAAATAATAATAATAGTAATGCAAAGTATTTTTGTGTATAACCCGTTATTTTACAGCTTAATCATAAGCTTAGTTTATATTTTTCTGTCTTAACAACACCTAAATTCTAATGTGGATGAATTGTTGATGATTTCTTTCATTTACATAAATTGCGCGATAACCGCATTTTAATCCACAGAAAATTCATAGCTTGTGTGTAGATATCAATCACCCAATTTTACTTAATTTTAAGTGCTTTATTTTTAAATAAGGCAAACGCAAAAAGTAATTATTAATCACGAATCACCTGTATTAAAAAACTAATATCACGTGTGTAAGTTGGGTCATTTTTTCTCAATAAATCAATTTCATCACAAGCGTGCATCACAGTGGTATGGTGCCTGCCGCCAAACGCTTCACCAATCTCAGGAAAGCTGTGGTTAGTGAGTTCACGCGCTAAAGCCATGGCTACCTGACGAGGACGGGCAAAATTACGTGATCTTTTTTTGCTATACATCTCCGCCACTTTGATTTTATAGTAATCAGCCACCGTTTTTTGAATATTTTCTAACGTTACCTGACGACCACGCACCGCGATTAAGTCACGTAGCGCGTCTTTGGCTAAATGTACATCAATAGCATGGCCAGTGAACTTAGCCATCGCTATAATGCGATTTAAAGCCCCTTCTAATTCACGCACACTAGAGCGAATTTGCTTGGCGACAAAAAAGGCAACATCCTCAGATAACACCAAATTAACCGCTTCTGCTTTTTTTAATAAAATTGCCACGCGCATTTCAAGTTCGGGCGGTTCAACAGCAACGGTTAACCCCCAGCTAAAACGGGTTCTTAAACGCTCATCCACATCAATAATTTCTTTTGGGTAGGTGTCACAGGTAATCACAATTTGTTTTTTTGTTTCTACCAGTGAGTTAAAAGCATAAAAGAATTCTTCTTGCGTACGCGTTTTTTTGGCAAAAAACTGAATATCGTCAATTAACAGCAAATCCAGAGAATGGTATTTTTGCTTAAAGTCATCAAACGCTTTATTTTCATAAGCCTTTACGACATCAGACACATATCGTTCAGCATGTAAATAGCGTATTTTAGCTTCAGGATTATGGTGCTTTAATTCATTGCCAATGGCTTGCAATAAGTGTGTTTTGCCAAGCCCTACGCCGCCATATATAAACAGTGGGTTATAAGCAGCCCCAGGATTTTCAGCAACTTGAATAGCAGCAGCGCGAGCCAACTGATTTGCCCGGCCGGTGACATAATTATTAAAATTAAAGGCTTCATTCAAGCCGGATTTTTCTTTATGCAATGACGGTTTAGAAGCACTGCTGGTTTTTTTAGATGTTTTGCTCGTCACGACTTGCGGAGACAACAACTCTTGGATTACTGCCATCTGATCTGCAGGTTTTGACAGTGCGTGGTTGTTGACTAGAGGGGCTTTAGCTACTTGCTCAGGAGGATGGTTTGCCACAGAAAATACAATTTGCACATGATCTAAATTGGATTCATGCGCGTATTGCTCAATTTTTTTACTAAACCGGTCTTTTACCCATTGCATCACGAATCGATTGGGCGCTACAAGGCGCACGATATTGCCTTCAATTTCGACTTGTAGCGGTTTAATCCAGGTATTAAATTGCTGAGCTGAAAGCGCGAGTTCTAGGCGTTCGAGGCAAGATGGCCAGAAATTTTCCATTTTTTAATTGAGTGATAGTCCAAAAATAAACGACACGGCATACGCTAAAGATAGAGAGCTATAAAAAAACAAATTTAATCAAATAGTTAATTGATAACTCGCACTTAAAAACCAAGTCATCGTTACATCCATTAAGCGTGCCATTTTAACGGGTTTACACCAACTTATCCACAGGCAAGTTAAAAGTTTACAAAACTAAATAAACATTGACAAATTAGATGGTTATCGTGTCTAATAGCGCCCTTTATCGCATAAAGCTTTGCAGGAGCATTAAATGAAACGTACCTATCAACCATCAAAAACACGCCGTGCACGTACACATGGCTTTTTAGTTCGTATGGCCACCAAAGGCGGCCGTGCTGTGATTGCAGCGCGTCGTGCTAAGGGCCGTAAACGTTTAGGTCTGTAATCTTAGACTCAATTTAACCTGCTAGAACTGGTAAGGTTAAAATGTTGGCAGCATTATTAAACGCGTTAATTTCATATACGGTTTATTTAAAATAATGGTGTCATCATATCGGCTTACCAAACAAGCCAAAATGATTAAAACGGATGATTTTTCATCCGTTTTTAGTTTTCGCAAGAGAGTAGCATCCGAGCATTTGATCGTACATTATCTGCCCAATCAGCAAGCTTTGGCTAGGCTGGGTTTGGTGATAGGAAAAAAAACCGCCAAATTGGCGGTAAGCAGAAATTACATGAAGCGAGTGTTACGCGAGCTATTTCGCTATAAGCAGCACGAAATAACGCATGTGGATTTAATTGTACGTGTGCAAAAAAAGTTTAATCAGAGTGAATTCAAACAGATTAAACAAGAGTTTGATGTGTTAATGACGAAGTTAAATCATAAAGCGATGTTAAATACGCAAAAAGTAACGCTTGCCCCTTCAGCACAGCTGCAAGAGAGATCATGAACATAGCAACGCGCTTTTTAGTTGGTTTAGTTAAGATGTACCAAGTGTTCTTGAGCCCATTTTTTGGCCAGCAATGTCGGTTTTACCCAACATGTTCGCATTACGCGATTGAAGCCATTCAAAAGCACGGCGCATTGTTAGGAAGTTACTATACCATTCGCCGATTATTACGTTGCAACCCGTGGTGTGAGGGTGGACACGATCCCATACCTTAAGCTGTTTAAATATATCAACGAAATTTTTACAAAGATTACATATCAATCATGGATACTAGGCGCTTAATTCTATTCGTTATATTTTCAATGTCTATTTTGATGTTGTGGGATGCGTGGCAGCGCCAAAGTGCGCCTGTAGCAACCCAACCAGCGAGCCAAGCGGCAGTGACAGCCAATTCGACAAACACCCCGACTAGTCAGGCGGTTGATGTAACGGCAGGCGCGCAAGAGGTTGTCAACGGAACATTCAAGTTGCTAACCGGGCAGCGTATCAAGGTTACAACGGACTTATACAAAGCGGATATTGAAACAGTTGGCGGAGATTTACGTCGGCTAGAGTTACTTAAACATCGCGCGGCAGACAACGATAAAACAAACTTTGTTTTGCTGGATGATGCGGCCAAACCAATGACATACGTCGCGCAGACGGGTTTGATTGGTGCGGATTTACCTACACATCATACGGTTTTCAGCAGTCCTGCAACAAGTTATCAAATGCAAGAAGGCCAAGATAAGCTGGAGGTGCGCCTGAGCTGGGTCGGCACGAATGGCGTTGCTGTTGATAAAGTGTATACCTTCCATAGAAATCAGTATGTGATTGATGTGGCATACGAAATTAAGAATGGCTCGACGAATGCCATTGCGCCAGAAGTATATTACCAAATCGTGCATGATAGTGAATCAAACCAAGGTTCGGCGTTGATGCCAACATTTACGGGTGGATCATACTATACAGAAGCTAAGAAATTCAATAAGTTAGCCTTTAAAGACATGGCAAAAGAGCCGCTGAATATCACTTCAAATGATGGCTGGGTGGGCTTGTTGCAACACTATTTTGTGAGCGCTTGGATACCAAAAGACGGGTTAACTCGAAAATTCTATACAGAACAGTTAGCTGACAATATGTATAGAATTGGTTCAAGAAGTGCGTTAGGAACCATTGCGCCTGAAACTAGCTACAGTATTTCAGCACGGTTATTTTCAGGCCCGCAAACCAAAAAAGATTTATTAGCAACGGCGCCAGGGCTGGAATATACCGTTGATTATGGCTGGTTAACCATTGTAGCAACACCACTATTTTGGGTGTTATCCAAAATCCACAGTCTGGTGAATAACTGGGGTGTCGCGATTATTTTACTGACCTTGCTCATTAAAGCAGCGTTTTATCCATTGTCAGCAAAAAGTTATCGCTCGATGGCACAGATGCGCGAATTAGCGCCGCGTTTAGAATCGATGAAGCAGAAATTTGGGGATGATCGCCAAAAAATGCAGCAAGCGATGATGGAGCTTTATCGCACAGAAAAAATTAACCCAATGAGTGGATGTTTGCCCATTTTGATTCAAATTCCTGTTTTTATTTCACTTTATTGGATGTTGTTGGGCTCGGTTGAGTTGCGCCATGCGCCATTCTTTGGCTGGATTCAAGATTTGTCAGCCGTAGATCCATATTACATTTTGCCGCTCATCATGGGCGCTTCAATGATTATTCAAACCAAGCTGAACCCAAAACCTACTGACCCAATTCAAGCGAAGGTGATGACATGGATGCCGGTTCTTTTCAGTATCTTCTTCTTTTTCTTCCCTGCAGGTTTGGTGTTGTACTGGGTGGTAAACAATATTGTTTCCATCTGGCAACAATGGTACATCAACAAAAATATCCACGCAGAAGCTCTAGCCAAAAAAACAGGTGGCAAACGCTAATTCTCTAGATACCATTGCCGCAATTGCCACCGCGAGCGGTGCGGGCGGCATTGGTATTGTGCGGGTGTCAGGTCCGGCAGCAGGCAGCATTGCCACCAATATTTTAGGCACATGCCCTGCACCACGCTTTGCCGCCTATTTACCTTTTAAATTAGAAAATGGCGAGCCGATAGACCGTGGCATTGCTATTTTTTACCCTAACCCACATTCGTACACTGGTGAAGATGTGCTTGAACTTCAAGCGCATGGCGGCACCGCGCTGATGCAATTATTATTAGCACGTTGTATCAGCTTGGGCGCACGTCAGGCCGAACCAGGGGAATTTACCCGCCGTGCTTACCTGAATGAAAAAATAGACCTTGCTCAGGCTGAGGCGGTTGCTGATGTGATCAATGCGGCAACGGTTGAAGCGGCTAAAAGTGCGGCGCGTTCGTTGTCGGGCGAGTTTTCGCAAACCATCAACGCACTGCTCGGCAAACTGATTGAGTTGCGAATGTTTGTGGAAGCCTGCCTGGATTTTCCAGAAGAAGAAATTGACTTCATTACCCAAGGCCGCGTGGCTGAGAAGTTAGAAGCCATCATTGTTGCGTTAAGTGCAGTCTTTGCAAAAGCCAAACAGGGAAGTTTGTTACGAGAAGGCATTAACGTGGTGTTGGTGGGGCAGCCCAATGTTGGAAAATCTAGTTTGATGAATGCGCTGGCGGGTGAAGAAGTTGCGATAGTGACTGCAATCGCCGGCACAACGCGAGACACGATTAAAAATGCCATACAAATTAATGGCGTTCCTTTGCACGTGATTGATACGGCAGGATTGCGTGAGACAGAGGATGAAGTAGAAAAATTTGGCATTGCCAGAACTTGGGCATCTCTACAAACGGCCAATATCGCATTATTATTGGTTGATGCAGCTCATGGTATTACTGAAACGGAAAAATCGATTCTAGCGCGGTTGCCGCAAGAAATCGCCAAAATTTGGGTACACAATAAAATTGATGTTTCACGTGAAACACCAAAATTAGAAGAAATTGCGCATGAAACGCACATTCACCTCTCTGCCAAAACAGGTGACGGCTTAGCGTTGCTCAAAGCGCAGCTTTTAAAATTAGCCGGTTATCAAGCAGCGGGTGAAGGTGTGTTTATGGCAAGAGCGCGCCATTTAGAAGCACTGCAATCGGTGAAAGCGCATTTACAAGAAGCGCGCGCCCAGTTATCTTCATCTGAACTGATTGCCGAGGAGTTACGTTTAGCACAAGAAGCGCTGAGTAGCATCACGGGCGAATTTACCCCGGATGACTTGCTGGGCGAAATATTTTCTAAATTTTGTATCGGTAAATAAGCGTTTAAATAAAAAGGCCATCAGAAAGATGGCCTTATTTACTACTAAAATATCGCAGTTTAATTAAACGATTACTTAATGAACAAATCAAGTTTGTTATATTTTTCAGCAAGAATGTAATAGTAAGCAAGGCGAGATTTAAAATGCTCATCTTTTAATACCGCGCCAACCGCTTCAACAGCAGCATCCAGTTCCGCATCTGAATTCGTTAAACCTAATTTTTTCTTTAAAAAGTTTTCGCGCACGGTAATTCTTTCAGATTCGTCAGTTGCTGCTACGTATTGTGAATCTTTATTTGATAACACTAATGCATAGTTTTTTGCCAAGCCATCTAATGCCGCAGTGTTTAAATTTTTTACATATTTAGCAACGGTTGCTTTGTGTTCTTGAATATCAGCCATTCTTCTCTCCTCAAATTAGTATTATGGAACGAAAACCAAACAATTTTTGAATCTTATTATCGCAACGTTTAAGCATAAAAGCGCTCACGCACTGGTTTTTATACCGTCTCGCTGACAATACTATAGGCTTATCGTTACCTATCCGTCAATACCTCTATTATTTGTAAGGGATTGAAAATTGTAAACAATCGTGAAACATTGCCGGCTACACCACGCAAATCATTAAGCCGCAAGATCCCATGAAATTCAAAGCCGCCTAGCGCATGGGCAAGCTGTTTAAGAAACCCTGCCGCCCTCCCAGCTTGATAGCAAAATGCGTGAAGCGCTACACGATTTATGTGCGCTGGATTGGAGCATAATCTCCCCCGCAATTTTGGGTAGTCTGTTTCAACGTATTATGGTTAGCAATGCGCGGCGTAATTTAGACGCACATTACACCAGTGAAGAAAATATCTTAAAACTCATTAAGCCCTTGTTTTTATATGCGCTTGGGCAGAATTTTAAAAAGTTTAAAGCAGTATACGTCTCAAAGGCACGCTGCACGTCACTTGTGCCAATGCCTTGCAGACAGCTTGGGTTAGCGTTTTGCTACCAGAACAATGCAGTTATATTTAGGTAATACGCCATTTTTGGGTAAAAGCAATCAATCTGCCGCATAAAAAGCCGATATGAAAAGTGTGTGCGGTGATATTAAAAACGCCAGCTTACTCGATTTTGTATCGGCTTGGTACGTCAAGGCCGCGCGCTATATGGGGTTTGGTAGGATAGGTGCTTCACCGCGAACCAATAATGGTGAAAATGGCATTGATGCTTTCGCAGTCACGGACCGCGCCTACAAAAATATTGAATCTGCCGCCAAAGCCGTGCTGACGGCGCGCGCGGCGCACCCCGACGCCAGTTTGGCCGATTTATATGACCCGCTCACCATGCCCGCTATTTTGCTCAAAGCGCACCAGGTGTTGGATATTGCCGTGGATGCCGCTTATGGCTACAAAGGTGCGCAGACAGACGCCGCGCACGTGGCGTTTTTGTTTAAGCGCTATCAGGCAATTACCAGCTTATTACCCAGCACCGCTAAGGCAAAAACCGCAAAGCGCAAAACCGCTACAAAATAAGGTAAGCAATCGAGCTGATTTGGGCTGTATTTGCCCAAACAACAGCATAAAAATTAAACAAAAAAACCATGCTATTTATGACGAGAGAAAAAATATGCTCTGGAAGCTTTTATTTATAAGGCTTCCAGAGCATCAAAAAAGGTTGCGCATGAAAAAGCCAGTTTTAAATGGTTTTTTGCCTGATTTTTAACACGAATACGCAGCAAAATATTTGCACATAAAAAAGGCAATGTTTCACGTGAAACATTGCCTTTTATTTTTTTGCACTTTGTCTATTTTACAAAGTGCGTACTACACAAAAACCAACTTAATTTAATGCGTAATTTACTCGCGCATTATTTTTTAGCAGTCGGTGTTCTTTCAGTTAAAAGATAAACGATGTAGTTTGCTTTTTCACCTGCGGTGCAATCTGCGCCTAAGATGTCGTTGCAGTGTTCAGTAAATTTGTCTTCTACTTTGTCTAGGCTTCTAAAGCGTTTTTTGTTCACTGCTGGGGCAAGCGGCGCAATGGCTTTGCCGGTTACAATGTGTTTGCCTGCATCGGCCGGGTTGCTGGTGTGGCATGATGCACATGCAGCTTCTTTGCCATCTTTAAGCTTGAATTTACGGTTGTAGAAGGTTTTACCTTCAGCGACTGATGGTACAAACTCTGGGTTTACTGTTTGTGCAATACCTGTATATTTTTTGGTAAGCACTTCAGCATTGGTAACGTTGCTTGCAGCGTAAGCTTGCGTTGATAACGCAGCCAAGCCCAAAAACGCAGCTAAAACGATGTTTAATTTTTTCATGTGTTTCTCCGGTTAAAGTTATTTAATAAAAAGGGTAAAGTTAAATATTAAAAAAATATGCCAATCTGTTCATTATTATAACATATTCAATCTAAACAAATTTGCGGTAAGTCAAACGTCATTAGGCGAATTCTATGCCAATTTTGTTAAGAAAGCATGACAGCTTTGTAAATAAATTGTTGATACACGCGGATGTCATAAATGTTTCACGTGAAACATCAACTTAAAACAAGGTTTTACATGACCTTAGCGACAGATTGCGTTAAAATTTCACTTCTTTGCGCTTTACGGCATTTTTGACGAAAACCTGAATTTTAATGATGAATTACCAAGATAATTTTGATGTGATTGTGGTGGGCGGCGGCCATGCAGGCACCGAAGCGGCGCTGGCTGCGGCCCGTATGGGGCAAAAAACGCTTTTGCTCACCCACAACATTGAAACTTTGGGCCAAATGTCGTGCAACCCAAGCATTGGCGGTATTGGTAAAGGCCATTTGGTGAAAGAGGTGGATGCGCTAGGCGGCGCGATGGCGGCGGCTACGGATATTGGCGGTATTCAATTTAGAATTTTAAATTCAAGCAAAGGCCCGGCGGTGCGCGCCACACGTGCGCAGGCCGATAGAATTTTGTACAAGGCGGCAATTCGCCATCAGCTTGAAAATCAGCCAAATTTGTGGCTGTTTCAGCAGGCGGTGGATGACATTATTTTAGAGGGCGAGCGCGTTGTTGGCGTGGTGACGCAAATCGGTTTGCGGTTCAAGGCAAAATCTGTGGTGCTGACCGCAGGCACGTTTTTGGGTGGTTTGGTGCATGTGGGGTTGCAAAACTATAGCGCCGGCCGTGCGGGCGACCCGCCTTCTATTTCTTTGGCGGCGCGTTTACGTGAGCTTCATTTGCCAGCAGGCAGGTTAAAAACTGGCACGCCGCCACGCATTGATGGCCGCACCATTGATTATTCAGTGATGACGATTCAGCCGGGTGATGACCCTGTGCCGGTATTTTCATTTTTAGGGAATGCCGCGCAGCACCCCGCTCAACTGCCCTGCTGGATTACGCATACGAATGAACGCACGCATGAAATTATTCGTAGTGGCTTAGACCGCTCGCCCATGTACACAGGCGTGATTGAAGGCGTGGGCCCGCGCTATTGCCCAAGCGTGGAAGATAAAATTCATCGTTTTGCCGATAAAGAATCGCACCAAATATTTTTAGAACCCGAAGGCTTGAACACCAATGAGATTTACCCAAATGGTATTTCAACCAGTTTGCCGTTTGATATTCAGCTGGCGCTGGTGCGCTCGGTACGTGGTTTAGAAAACGCACATATTTTGCGCCCGGGCTATGCGATTGAGTATGATTATTACGACCCGCGCGGTTTGAAATCAAGTTTGGAAACCAAAGCGATTCAAGGCCTGTTTTTTGCGGGGCAAATTAACGGCACCACGGGCTATGAAGAGGCCGCCGCACAAGGGTTGCTGGCAGGTGCGAATGCCGCCCTATTTGCACAAGAAAAAGAAGCCTGGTGCCCTGCGCGCGATGAAGCTTATTTGGGCGTGCTGGTGGATGACTTGGTCACCAACGGCGTGACCGAGCCGTACCGTATGTTTACCAGCCGCGCAGAGTATCGACTGCAGCTGAGAGAAGATAACGCCGATATGCGCCTTACCGCCAAAGGCCGTGAACTTGGGCTGGTAGATGATGTGCGCTGGGAAGCGTTTAGCCGCAAACAAGAAGCGGTGGCGCGCGAGCAGGCGCGCTTGAAAAAAACTTTTGTGCAGCCGGCAAATGTTTCACGTGAAACACAATTGGCGGTGCTGGGCAAAGAAATTGACCACGAATACAGCCTATTTGAATTGCTCCGCCGCCCTGAAGTGACTTATGAAGCCTTGCTCACTTTAGGTGAATTGGGTTTGGGCGAGCTTGCGCCAGAAGTGCGCGAGCAAGTGGAAATTGCCGCGAAATATCAAGGCTATATTGACCGCCAATTCGACGAGGTAGCGCGTAGTCGTGGCCAAGAAAACACAAAATTGCCGGCGGATTTGGATTATCGTGAAATTCACGGCCTGCCGATTGAGGCGCAACAAAAGCTTAACGCGCAAAAGCCCGAAACAATTGGTCAGGCCAGCCGTATTTCAGGTATTACGCCAGCGGCAATCTCATTGTTGCTGGTGTATTTAAAGCGTAAATCGCGCAGTAAAGCCATAGCGCTCAAAGATTCAGAAAAAGCCGCATGACGCCAGAAGCTGTTTTAACAGCTGGATTGGCTGAAATGAATATAGAGGTAACGCCTACTGCCAAGCAACAATTGCTGGCCTATTTGGCGTTATTACAAAAATGGAACAAAGTATATAACCTCACTGCCGTGCGCGACCCGGTGGACATGGTCACCTTGCATTTATTAGATAGCCTGAGCGTGTTGCCGTATATTAAAACGGGCAAAATGCTGGATGTTGGTAGTGGTGGCGGCTTGCCAGGCATAGTAATGGCAATTATGAAGCCGGATTTGCAGGTAACCACGATAGACACCGTGCAAAAAAAAGCCATTTTTATGCGCCAAGTTAAGGGCGAGCTCGGTTTAACAAATCTTGAAGTGGTGCATGCGCGGGTTGAGCGGTATCAGCCAGCAGAGAAGTTTGATGTGATTATCTCGCGCGCATTTTCTGAAATTGGTTTGCTGATTAAGCTCACGCAGCACTTATTGGCACCGCACGGGCAATGGCTTGCAATGAAAGGCGTTGTGCCGCACCATGAGTTTGAGGGTTTGAATATTCAACCTAAAGAAATTATCCCGCTCAAAGTGGCGGGTTTGCAAGCCGAGCGACATTTGGTAGTTATTGAGAGTAACGCATGAAAATTTTAGCAATCACAAATCAAAAAGGCGGCGTGGGCAAAACAACCACATGCGTAAATTTGGCGGCCAGTTTGGCAAGTTTAGATAAGCGCGTACTGCTAATTGATCTTGACCCGCAAGGCAACGCCAGCACCGGCAGCGGCATAGATAAGGCGCATTTAAAACATAGCATTTATCACGTTTTGATTGGTGAAAAATCGCTTAAAGATGTGGTGCTACGTAGCGAAAAAGGCGGTTATGACGTGGCGCCATCTAATCGAGATTTGGCGGGCGCAGAGGTTGAACTGGTGCATGAAATTGCCCGTGAAATGCGTCTTAAGCATGCCATTGCAAAATTAAAAGACTTTTATGACTTTGTGTTGCTCGATTGCCCCCCTGCCCTCAATTTGGTCACGGTGAATGCGCTTACGGCCGCCAATGCTGTGATGATTCCAATGCAGTGTGAATATTACGCCTTAGAAGGCTTATCTGATTTGGTCAATACCATCAAAAAGGTGCGTGCGCATTTAAACCCCACACTGGAAATAGAAGGCTTACTGCGTACCTTATTCGATCATCGCAATATGCTGGCGAATCAAGTGTCTTCCCAATTGATTAGCCACTTTGGCAATAAAGTCTATAAAACCATCATACCGCGCAACATTCGTTTAGCCGAAGCGCCAAGCTACGGCCTGCCGGTGCTCAATTACGATAAAAACTCAAAAGGCGCACAGGCTTACATTGAGTTGGCACGTGAAATAGTTAGCCAAAGTAAACAGGCTCAGGAAAATATCAAAAAAGAGGTAAATCATGGCTAAGTTAAAAGGGTTAGGCAGAGGGTTAGACGCCCTGTTGGCGGGCGATATGGGCACAGTGGGCGAAGCTGACTCACTCATGATGCTTAAAGTTGAACAGTTGCGCCCAGGAAAATACCAGCCACGTAGCTATATGGATGATGCCGCCCTGCAGACCTTGGCAGCTTCTATTCAAGCACAGGGCATTATGCAGCCTATTTTGGTGCGTCAATTGTCAGATGAGCAATATGAAATTATTGCGGGCGAACGCCGTTGGCGCGCAAGTCAAATTGCAGGTTTGAGTGAAGTGCCAGTATTAGTGCGAGAAATAGCCGATGAAGCCGCGCTCGCAATGGCCTTAATTGAAAATATTCAGCGTGAAAATTTAAATCCATTAGAAGAGGCGCTGGGGATTAAGCGCTTGATTGATGAATTTGCCATGACGCATGAAAAAGCCGCTGAAGCGGTTGGACGCACGCGAGTGACGGTTTCTAATTTGTTACGCTTGTTAACGTTGAGCGCGCCAGTGCAAGAAATGTTGATGCAGTCAAAGTTAGATATGGGGCATGCGCGCGCCTTGATAGGTTTGACAGGCGCGCAACAAATCATGCTAGCTGAAAAAATTATACAAGACGATTTATCGGTGCGTGAAGTTGAAAGCTTAGTCAAAAAAACGATGGCTGATTCCAGGGATAGTTCTGAAAAAAACAAATCAAAACAACAGGTTAAACCTTCATCCAGTAAAGATGTATTAAGGCTTCAAGAAACCTTGAGTGATCAATTGGGCGCGTCTGTGAGCATCAAAGCCAAAGCCAATGGTGCAGGCATATTAAAAATCAATTACGCGAGTTTAGATCAACTGGATGAGATTATTGCAAAAATTACACGCTAGCAATACAAAGTTAGTGAATTGGATAATGGTGCTAAGTGGTTAATTTTGCGTAAACTATATGCAAAACAGTTGCACTTAAGCCTTGACTAAAAAGCGGTAATAATTCAAAATCGCGGTCTTTGCTACAAAAACAATGTAAAAGAACGTAAAAACAGCAAAAATTTCAGCATTTAAATAACTGGGTTTAAGCAATTGTCAACATCCAACACGTCTGATGTCTTTAGCAAAATGCTTAAAATTCAATTGATTGCAACATTTGCGGTGGCAATAGTTGCAATCTTGGTTTCAGGTTTAAATGCAAGTATTTCGGCGCTGCTCGGTGGCGCTAGCGTGATGATAGGTGCGATAGCGGCAGCCAAGATAGCGCAACGAGGCGCAAGTAAACAAGATCCAACGGCTGTTTTAGTCAATTTGCTAAAAGCCGAAGCGGTAAAAATTTTAGTGATTGTCGTCTTATTGGCAATCATTTTTAATGCCTATCAACAATTAGTGCCATTTGCGCTAATTGCAGGTTTAGCCGCTGCTGCTCTGTTTTCAGGCGCGGCACTAAGCAGGTTAAAAGTGTAATTTAAACGAATTTCATAAAGTAAAATTAGATTATGGCTACAGAACACGCAGATAACGCACAGCATGCCGAGCAGGCACTAACGCCTTCAGGTTATATTGAACATCACCTAAGCTTTAATGCGCATGGCGTAAATGGTAATGTTACTGACCAAGGTTTTTGGGTGTTGCATTACGACACATTGATTATGTCAGTGGCGCTAGGCTTTTTGGTGATGGGCCTTGTTTGGCTGGTTGCGCGTAAAGCGTCAGCTGGCGTGCCAACAAAAGCGCAAGCATTTGTAGAGCTGGTATTTGGATTTATTGATGACCAGGTTAAGAATATTTTCCACGGTAATCGTCATAGCTTCATCGCGCCAACGGCTTTAACGGTGTTTTTGTGGGTGTTTGCCATGAACTCCATGGACTTTTTGCCGGTTGACTGGGTTGCAGGTATTGTTTCATTTTTCGGTGGCGCACATGCAAAATGGCGCGCAGTCCCTACTTCAGATATCAATACAACTTTTGCGCTGGCGCTGGCGGTTTGGTTTTTGATGATTTATTTCTCTATTAAAGTCAAAGGGTTGGGTGGCTGGTTACACGAATTGTTCTGCTCACCATTTGGCACCAAAATCTGGGTATGGCCAGCCAACTTCTTATTTAATCTGATTGAATACGTTTCAAAACCACTTTCACATTCATTGCGGTTGTTTGGCAATATGTATGCAGGTGAGGTGATTTTCTTATTGCTCGGCCTTTGGGCAGCAACGGGCGTTTCTGGGACTATTTTTGGTGCAATTTTAGGTGCTGGTTGGTCAATCTTCCACATTTTAATCGTTGCATTGCAGGCCTTTATTTTCATGATGCTAACGGTGGTTTATTTGGCAATGGCGCATGAGTCGCATTAAGTTTTTGGTTGTTTTGTAGTTTAGTTGTAAGTTTAAGTTGTTTTAGTTTAATTTTAGAGAGGGTAACAAAATGGATGCATTAGCGTTGATTCAAGCCTACACAGGCGTTGGTATTGGTTTAATTATCGGTTTGGGTGCTGCGGGTGCCTGTATCGGTATTGGTATTATGTGTGCAAGCTTCTTAGAAGGTGCAGCGCGTCAACCAGAAATGATTCCTCAATTACAAGGTAAAGTATTCTTGTTATTGGGTCTTATCGATGCTTCATTCATTATCGGTGTTGGTTTGGCCATGATGTTTGCATTTGCTAACCCATTGTTAAGCGTAGTAGCTAAGTAATTTAGCCTCATAGTTTGGATGCTAGTAAATCTAGCCCAAATGAAACGACTTAAATATTGGAGTAAGTAATGAATATTAACTTTACACTTGTCGCACAGGCGTTGGCGTTTGCAACGCTGATTTGGTTTACTGTGAAATTTGTATGGCCGCCATTGCTAAATGCAATCGAAACACGCCAAAAAGAAATTGCTGATGGGTTGGCTGCAGCATCTGAAGGCAGAAGCGCCTTAGAGGTGGCAGCAAAAAAATCAGAAGTGACCATCAATGAAGCGAAACAAAAGGCTAGTGAAATCATTGGCCAGGCTGAAAAGCGCGCGAGTCAAATTGTTGAAGAAGCTAAAGGAAACGCCAAGGTTGAAGGTGACCGTATTTTGGCAGGTGCTAAAGCTGAAATTGACCAAGAAGTGAACCGTGCGAAAGAAGGCTTGCGTGCTCAAGTTTCTAGCTTGGCAATTGCGGGTGCAGAAAAAATCTTACGTAAAGAAATTGACGCAAAAGCGCATAGCGAGATGCTTTCTAAACTAGCGGCTGAACTTTAAGGATAAGACATGGCGGAAATATCAACCATCGCTAGGCCCTATGCAGTAGCGGCTTACAAACTGGCTAAAGAGCAAAAAGCGCTGGCTAAATGGTCTGAAATGTTGGGTTTTGCCACTGCAGTTGCTAGTAATGCCCAGATGCAAGCCTATATTCAAGACCCAAAAGTGGTGAGTAGCGATTTGCAGGCAGCATTTTTAAAAGTTTGTGGTGAAAAGCTCAATGAAAATGCACAAAATTTGATTAAGGTGCTGGTTGAATACGGCCGCTTATCTATCCTGCCAGAAATTACGAGTGCTTTTGAAGAACTAAAAGCCCAAGATGAAGGTGTGCTGGATGCTCAAATCATTGCGGCAGCGAAAATTAGCGATAAAGAAGTAAAAGACTTGGTAGGACGCCTTGAAACCAAATTCGGTAAAAAAATTACAGCCAGTGTTACTGTAGATCCGGAAATTATAGGCGGTATAAAAATTGTTGTTGGCGATACTGTAATAGACGCATCTGTTAAAGGTCAGTTACAAAATTTAGCCTACGCACTCACAGCATAAGGCGCTTAAGCTTACTTTAAGCTAGGGCAGAAAAAATTATAGGAGTTTGGAATGCAGTTATCTACATCAGAAATCAGTGAACTGATTAAAAGCAGATTAGAAAATTTTTCTACAAGTGCTGAAGCGCGTACACAAGGTACGGTCATTTCAGTAACGGACGGTATCGTTCGTATTCACGGCCTATCCAATGTGATGGCGGGTGAGATGATCGAGTTCCCAGGCAATACGTTCGGCCTAGCGCTTAATCTTGAGCGTGATTCAGTGGGTGCTGTAGTTTTGGGTGATTACGAGCACATTACCGAAGGCGATATTTGTAAATGTACTGGCCGTATTTTGGAAGTTCCAGTCGGTCCAGAGTTGATTGGTCGTGTGGTGAATGCGCTAGGTCAGCCAATCGATGGTAAAGGCCCGGTTAATGCGAAGTTAACCGACAAAATTGAGAAAGTTGCTCCTGGTGTGATTGCGCGTAAATCGGTGTCACAACCAGTGCAAACCGGTTTGAAATCTGTTGACTCAATGGTGCCGGTTGGCCGTGGTCAACGTGAGTTGATTATTGGCGATCGTCAAACAGGTAAAACTGCGGTTGCTGTGGATGCCATTATTAACCAAAAAGGTCAAAATATGACCTGTATCTATGTAGCGATTGGTCAAAAAGCTTCAACCATCGCTAACGTAGTACGCAAGCTCGAAGAAAATGGCGCATTAGCTTATACCATTGTAGTCGCTGCTGCTGCTTCTGATTCAGCTGCCTTACAATTCTTGGCGCCGTATGCTGGCTGCACCATGGGCGAATACTTCCGTGACCGTGGTGAAGATGCATTGATTGTTTATGATGATTTGACCAAGCAAGCGATTGCTTACCGTCAAATTTCATTGCTATTACGCCGTCCACCAGGCCGTGAAGCGTACCCAGGTGATGTGTTCTACATCCACTCACGCTTGCTAGAGCGCGCTGCTCGCGTGAATGAAGAGTATGTAGAGAAATTTACAGAAGGTAAAGTTAAAGGTAAAACAGGTTCATTGACTGCGTTGCCAGTGATTGAAACTGCGGCGGGTGACGTTTCTGCATTCGTTCCAACGAACGTAATTTCTATTACCGATGGCCAAATCTTCTTGGAAACGGACTTATTTAACGCAGGTATTCGTCCAGCGATTAACGCCGGTATTTCCGTGTCTCGCGTAGGTGGTGCAGCGCAAACTAAAGTGATTAAGAAATTGGGTGGCGGTGTACGTTTGGCTTTGGCGCAATACCGTGAATTGGCTGCGTTTGCGCAGTTTGCTTCTGATTTGGATGAGGCAACCCGTAAACAGTTGGATCGTGGTCGCATGTTTACTGAGTTGATGAAACAAGCACAATATGCGCCTTTAAGCGTATCAAACATGGCCATTACATTGTTTGCAGCGAACAAAGGCTATTTTGATGATGTGCCAACAAACAAAGTCTTAGCTTTTGAAGGCAAATTGCATGGTTTTATCGCTTCAAAATACAAAGCCGTAGCTGATGCGATTGAAACAAGTAAAGATTTAAGCGCAGATAACGAAAAAGCATTAGAAGCTGCAATTATAGACTTTAAAGCAACTACAGCTTACTAATTCTGACTATTAAGACAATACTGTTTAGGAAAACATATGGCTGGTAGTAAAGAAATTAGAACCAAGATCAAAAGTGTAGAAAATACACGTAAGATCACCAAGGCGATGGAAATGGTGGCCGCTTCTAAAATGCGTAAAGCGCAAGATAGAATGCGTGCGAGCCGCCCGTATGCTGAAAAAATTCGTAACGTAGCGGCCCACTTATCACTGGCGCATTCTGAATATAAGCATCCTTTCTTAGTAAAGCGTGAAGATGTTAAGAATGTCGGAATTATTGTCGTCAGTTCTGACAAAGGCCTTTGCGGCGGTTTAAATACCAATGTGTTGCGCTTAACAGTGAATCAGATGAAAAGCTGGGAAGCTGAAGGTAAGAAATTGTCAGTAAGCGCGATTGGTAATAAAGGCTACAGTTTTATGAACCGTGTGGGTGCGAATGTGCAATCACACATCACGGGTTTAGGTGACGTACCGCACTTGGAAACGCTGATTGGGACAATAAAGGTCATGCTTGATGCTTATACCTCGGGTCAGATAGACCAGTTGTATATTTGCTATACAAAATTTATTAACACGATGAAGCAAGAGCCGGTCATTGAGCAGTTACTGCCGCTTACTAGTGAGCGTTTAGGTGTAGAAGTAGCTGCTGAAAAAGTTGAGGCGTTAACGACCAGCGGTGTGGTGAAGAGCGCATTGCAAATAGGCGCGGCAAAAGGTCATTGGGATTATATTTATGAGCCTGAGGCAAAGCCCGTGATTGACCAACTGATGGTACGCTATATTGAATCCTTGGTCTATAACGCGGTGTCAGAAAATATGGCGTCAGAGCAATCATCACGGATGGTCGCCATGAAATCTGCGTCTGATAATGCTAAAAATGTTATCGGTGAGCTTAAATTGGTTTATAACAAAGCACGTCAAGCTGCAATTACAAAAGAAATCTCCGAAATTGTTGGTGGCGCAGCTGCGGTATCGTAGTTCGCAACTTAATAAAGTATTTAATTAAATCTGACTAAAAGAAGTTAGGAATAGAAAATGGCAAATGCAAATCAAGTAAAAATCGGTAAAGTAGTGCAATGTATTGGTGCGGTTGTTGACGTTGAGTTTCCTCGTGACCAAATGCCTAAAGTTTTTGAGGCATTGATTATTGATGATGCATCAAGCCAAGCAGAAGCGGGTTTGACTTTAGAAGTGCAACAACAATTAGGTGACGGTATTGTTCGTACCATTGCGATGGGTTCATCAGATGGCCTTGCACGTGGTACAGCGTTTAAATCTACCGGTAACCAAATTACTGTGCCAGTTGGTACAGGCACACTAGGCCGTATTATGGACGTATTGGGCCGCCCAATTGATGAGGCAGGCCCAATTGATTCAGATGAGCGCCGTTCTATTCACCAAAAGGCACCAAGCTTTGAAGAGTTATCACCCTCAGTAGACTTGCTAGAAACAGGTATCAAGGTGATTGACTTGGTTTGCCCATTTGCTAAAGGTGGTAAAGTGGGTCTGTTCGGTGGTGCTGGTGTGGGTAAAACAGTGAACATGCTTGAATTGATCAACAACATCGCTAAACAACACTCAGGTTTATCAGTGTTTGCAGGTGTGGGTGAGCGTACTCGTGAAGGTAACGACTTCTACCATGAAATGGCAGAAGCTGGCGTGATTAAACTAGACGACATGAAAGAATCAAAAGTAGCGATGGTGTTCGGTCAAATGAACGAACCGCCAGGCAACCGTCTACGTGTAGCTTTGTCAGGCTTGACCATGGCGGAAAAATTCCGTGACGAAGGCCGTGATGTATTGTTCTTTGTTGATAACATCTACCGCTATACATTGGCTGGTACTGAAGTTTCAGCATTGTTAGGTCGTATGCCGTCAGCTGTGGGTTACCAACCTACTCTGGCAGATGAAATGGGCCGTTTACAAGAGCGTATTACCTCAACAAAAACAGGTTCTATTACTTCTATTCAAGCGGTTTACGTGCCTGCGGATGACTTGACTGACCCGTCTCCTGCAACAACATTCCAACATTTGGACTCAACAGTTGTTCTTTCACGTGACATTGCCTCTCTAGGTATCTACCCAGCGGTTGACCCATTAGATTCAACATCACGTCAATTAGACCCATTAGTGGTTGGTGAAGAGCATTACAATGTTGCACGTTCAGTTCAACAAACATTACAACGTTATAAAGAACTGCGCGACATTATCGCCATTTTAGGTATGGACGAGTTGTCACCAGAAGATAAATTAGCGGTTGGCCGTGCACGTAAAATTCAACGTTTCTTATCACAACCATTCCACGTTGCGGAAGTGTTTACTGGCGCACCTGGTAAATACGTGCCATTGAAAGAAACAATTAAGGGCTTTAAAGCGATTGTTGCTGGTGAATATGATCACTTGCCAGAGCAAGCCTTCTACATGGTCGGCGGTATTGAAGAAGCTGTTGAGAAAGCCAAAACACTTAACTAATTTCTATTGTTAGTTATTGGTTAAATGTTTAAGGAAAAATTATGGCGAATACTGTTCATATTGATGTGGTGAGTGCAGAGGCAAGCATATTTTCAGGTGAAGCTGAATTTGTTGTGGCCCCTGCAAGCGGTGGTGAAGTGGGTTTATACCCTAATCACGCGCCGTTAGTGACAACTATCAAATCAGGTGCCCTGCGCATCAAGCAAGCGAATGAAGCTCAAGAAACGCTCATCTTTATCTCGGGAGGATTACTGGAAGTGCAGCCTGGCATAATCACGGTACTGGCTGATACCGCAGTACGTGGCCATGATTTGGACGAAGCAAAGGCGATTGCTGCGAAAGAGGCGGCGGAAGAAGCACTTAAAAATAGAACTTCAGATATCGACTATGCCTCTGCCCAAGCTGAGCTATCAGAGGCGCTTGCGCAAATTCAAACGATCGAACGCCTGCGCAAAAGCACACACTAATATCACGAATATTAGTGCAATTGCGACAATACTAAAAAGGCAGCCTAGGTTGCCTTTTTTGTTATACTTAAGCCAACAATATACATCAGTTATCAATTCAATATGAGTCAATTAAATATCATCATACTTGCTGCCGGTAAAGGCACGCGTATGCATTCAAGCCTGCCAAAAGTACTGCATGAAGTTGGAGCAAAGCCAATATTAGGCCATGTGATTGACTGCGCTAAAGCACTTAGCCCAGATAAAGTGATTGTGGTATATGGCTTTGGTGGAGAAATCGTCAAGAATGCCTTTTCACAAGAAAATATTACCTGGGTGAATCAGGCGGAGCAGCTAGGAACGGGCCATGCGGTGCAGCAGGCGGTTCCATACCTAGAGGATAATGCCAAAACGCTTATTTTGTTAGGTGACGTGCCACTGGTAGATGTTGAGTCATGCAAAAATTTGGTCGCACAATCTACTCATCAATTAGTGATTCAATCATTCAATAAAGCTGATCCAACAGGCTACGGTAGAATAGTCCGTTCACCTGATGGGCAAGTCAATGCAATCGTAGAACATAAAGATGCAACGGATGCGCAGCGCAACATACTAGAAGTAAACACGGGCATTATGGCGATGCCTAACAAATATTTGAAAAAATGGCTGTCACGACTCACAAACAATAATGCTCAGGGTGAATACTATTTAACAGATATCGTATCGTTGGCAGTTGCAGAAGGTGTCTCAGTGAGCGCTGAAATCACCAAAGATGAGTGGTCAGTTACTGGCATAAATTCGAAATCTGATTTGGTGCAAATAGAGCGCGTTCATCAATCTAAAATTGCGCAAAATCTGTTAAACCTCGGCGTCACTCTTAAAGACGCATCAAGATTAGATGTTCGTGGCAATCTGACCTGTGGCCGTGATGTGGAAATTGATGTCAACTGTGTGTTCGAAGGCAACGTAATATTAGGTGATTTTGTCAAAATAGCGGCTAATTGCGTCATTAAAAATGCTGTGATTGCAGATGGAACCAAGATTGCAGCATTTACGCACATTGATGATACCGAAATTGGCCAAAATAGCCGTATCGGGCCATTTGCACGATTGCGCCCAGGTACTACACTAGCAGCCGACACGCATATTGGCAACTTTGTTGAGTTGAAAAATGCGCAAGTAGATATTGGTAGCAAAGTGAATCATTTGAGTTATATTGGTGACACAACAATAGGCAAGCATGTGAATGTAGGTGCTGGCACAATTACATGTAATTATGATGGGGCTAATAAGTTTAGAACGGTCATTGAGGATGGCGCTTTTATCGGTTCAGATAGCCAATTAGTGGCACCTGTGACCATCGGTAAAAATGCGACGATTGCGGCTGGCTCAACCATCACGAAGGATGCGCCTGCAGATGCATTAACGTTATGCCGTGCAAGAGAACAAAAATCGATTGTGGGCTGGCAACGGCCTGTTAAAATTAAAAAGTAAGAAAGCTTTCATCTATGTGTGGAATAGTCGGCGCAGTTGCCAATAGAAACGTCGTTTCAACCCTAATAGAGGGTTTAAGCCGGTTGGAGTATCGCGGCTATGACTCTGCAGGCGTTGCTGTGTTAAGCAGTGGTGCAATAGAGCGCGTGCGCGCAGTGGGTCGTGTATCGAACATGACTGAAAAAGCCAATGCCGTACATTTAAGTGGTCAGGTCGGCATTGGCCATACGCGCTGGGCTACACACGGCGGCGTTACAGAAAGCAATGCACATCCGCATGTTTCAAAAGGTGAAATCGCGGTTGTCCATAACGGCATTATTGAAAACCATGATGAACAACGCACGCGTTTAAAGGCACTTGGGTACGACTTTACTTCGCAAACAGACACCGAAGTGATTGCTCACTTAATTCATTATTATCATGCGCAAGGTTTAAATTTGTTAACCGCAACAAAAAAGGCGGTAGCAGAACTCACCGGTGCATTTGCCATCAGCGTGATTTCAACCAAAGAGCCAGAACACATGGTGACCGCACGCTTAGGTTGCCCGCTTTTAATTGGCTTAGGGGAAGGTGAAAACTTTATTGCCTCTGATGTATCTGCGGTGCTGTCGGTGACGCGTAAAGTCATCTATCTTGAAGACGGTGATGTTGCAGATATTCGTCGGGATGGCGTTACAATTTTTGATAAACACGATGCCGAAGTTACCCGTAAAATTCATCTGAGTGACGTTTCACTTGCCAGCCTTGAACTTGGCCCTTATGCCCATTTCATGCAAAAAGAAATTCACGAGCAACCACGCGCCCTGACTGACACCATTGAGGCATTGATCGACGATAATAACTTCTCCCCCGCCCTATTTGGTGATAAAGGCGGTGAAGTGTTAAAGCAGGCAGACAGCATTTTAATTTTGGCCGCTGGCACCAGTTATTATGCAGCGCTTACTGCAAAATATTGGCTGGAGAGCATTGCCAAAATACCAACCAATGTTGAAATTGCCTCTGAGTATCGTTATAGAGATTCTGTGCCAAATCCACGTCAATTGATTGTGACAATTTCACAATCTGGCGAAACATTAGATACGATGGAAGCCTTGAAGCACGCAAAATCGTTAGGGCAACATTTAACTTTAGCTATTTGCAATGTGCAAGAAAGCGCCATTCCGCGAGCTTCAGCACTCGTATTCTACACGCGAGCAGGTGCAGAAATTGGCGTGGCTTCTACCAAGGCGTTTACAACGCAATTAGTTGCTTTGTTCACCTTAGCGGCAACGCTTGCAAAACTGCGCGGCTTGCTTAGTGAGGCATTAGAACAAGAGTTTTTGACCGCGCTGCGACAACTGGCTGGCAGCGTGCAACACGCACTTAATCTAGAACCGCAGATACGTGAATGGGCAAAACGCTTTGCTGATAAAGAACATGCATTATTTTTAGGCCGCGGTATTCATTACCCCATTGCCTTAGAGGGCGCGCTTAAACTAAAAGAAATTTCTTATATTCATGCGGAAGCCTACCCTGCCGGTGAGTTAAAACATGGTCCGCTGGCCTTAGTAGACAACAATATGCCCGTAGTCGTGATTGCGCCGAATGACGTTTTGCTCGAAAAAGTAAAATCGAACATGCAAGAGGTGAATGCACGCGGCGGTGAATTGTTTGTATTTGCTGATGCAGACAGCCACTTTACTGAATCGGAAGGTGTACACGTGATTCGTACACCGCGACATGTAGGCGTACTCTCGCCTATTCTGCATACCATTCCAGTGCAAATGCTCGCCTATCATGCCGCTTTACTTAAAGGCACGGATGTTGATAAGCCAAGAAATTTGGCAAAAAGTGTGACCGTGGAATAGGCCCTAAAAAGCATTTAATCTTATTTTTAGAGCAACAACCTTTTTCGATGCCCTGGAGGCCTTTATTTACAAGGCTTCCAGGGCATAAATTTTTTCTCGGAGCTCAGCAAGTGTTAAAAATGCAATTTTTGCGTATTTAAGTATCGCAAAAACCTATCGAATTAGCCACCAACCCAGCCAGACAGCTGCCACTTGTATGACTAGGGCAGGCACCACTAAACGTGCATATCGGGTGCCGCCAGTTAACTGCGCAATCACGGCTTTAACCGCTGTGTTGACAGTAAATGCAACAAGAATGGGTACAACTGCACTTTGAATGTTAATTTTTCCAGAGGCAATAAAAGAGGTCACTGAGATAACAGCAGCATGAACATCAGCCAAACCAGCGACGCCGGCCGCCACCACTAAGCCAGCTTGGCCAAACCAGGCGTTGAGTGCGGCAGCAGCAATCAAGATAATGGCTATAATTGCGGCAAAAAGCAGCGCAGTTTTTACACTAAACGTTTTGGTTGGCTTGTGTGCGTCTACGTGTGGGTCTTGATAGCAGTTGAAGGTAGCAACTAAGCCATAGATGGCAATAGATAAGCCGCCAAAAATTAAAGGCCATTTTAAGGCTATCAGTGAGGGCGGATGGATGGCAAGTAACAACATGGCAATTTGCAAAATGGTTGCCAGGCTTGATAACACTGCTCCTGCAACTGTGGCACTGAGCAAATGCGGAGATTCTTTGACACGCGCACCCATGGCGCTAATCGTTGCAATGCTTGAGATAAATCCTGAAAATAGGCCAACAAGTGGCAATCCTACCCGTCCACCAAGCCAGCGCAGCGCTAGGTGGCCGAGAGCACTGATGGTCATGACGAAAATGACAATAAGCCAAAGGTTGCGCGGGTTAATGGCTTCAAATGGGCCAACAAACGCATTTGGGACTAAGGGCAAGATAATGAGTGTGGCCGCCGCCAAAATAAGAAAGTCATTAAGCTCATCTTTAGTGACAGTGGCCAATACAAAACCATGCATCGGCTCTTTGGCAGAAAGAAGTATGGCAATGCTCACCGCCAATGCCGCTGCCAATATGGGTTCACTCATGGCCAGGCCACCAAGAATCACAGAAAAAATTAAAGTAATTTCTGTCGTGAGCCCTGGGTCTTCCGTTCTTTTGGAGTAATAGGCCGTTGCGGCAAAAATCATCACGCAAATGATGGACGCAATCAGTAGCCAAACATTAAACACGATACTGACTGCGCCCAATAATGTGGTAATGGTAAACGTTCTAATGCCGGCAGCTGAACGCTCTGGGCCGTTACCTTTACTGCGCTCTCGCTCTGCCCCGATGAGCAGGCCTATACCTAAGGCCACCGCCAGATTAAGCCAAAGTGCGTTATCAATCGTCATTTGAATCATATGAACGTTAAAAACTTGCGTATTGTTAAAGGTTATTTTAATTTGATGGGCGTAATATCAAAGCTGCCTGTTTCATGACCAACCAAAATTTGGCCATCTTGAATAGTGCAGCTGATACTTAACCCTCGGTTAGCAATGTTGGTGAGTGCTGCGGTGTCTGGCAGGTTAATCACAGTTAGGTTATTCAATTTTTGCAATGCTTTGCTATTTTGCGCCCACCACATATCCACCACGCGGCCACCGTAAAGTACAACAGCCACTTGCGCAGATTTTCCACAAGCCTTGCGAATTTCACGTTCATCTGGCAAGCCGACATCCATCCAAAGCAGAATCGCCCCCGTGAGATCTTTTTGCCATAAATCTGGCTCTTCATCGTCACTTAATCCCTTGCCGAACGAAAGCGCTTCATTCGCATAAAGTGTAAAAGCGATGATACGCACCATCAGACGCTCATCGGTTTCAGAAGGGTGTCTGGCTAGCGTGAGGTTGTGTTGCGCATAGTAATTGCGGTCCATATCTGCAATTTGCAGGTCGATTTTGTAAATAGTAGATTTTATTGCCATAACAGTTTTGATGGCTTTCTTAGAAGGCTAAATAAATACTTAGATTATACCTTTATCGCCATGCTGACGAATTAATCTAACGTGGTGTTGTTAACAAGGGGCAACGACTTTCTGTTAAGCTTTCATACTTTCAAACTAGCAAAGTATCATCATGGCTCAATACGTAATGTCGATGCTCCGCGTGAGCAAAATCGTTCCACCTAAACGCACGATTATTAAAGATATTTCTTTGTCGTTTTTTCCAGGCGCTAAAATTGGCTTGCTCGGCTTAAACGGCTCAGGTAAATCTACCGTACTTCGCATTATGGCAGGGGTAGATAAAGAGTTTGAGGGTGAAGTGCAATGGCAGCC
Organism: Pseudomonadota bacterium; assembly: GCA_029549705.1. Lineage (GTDB taxonomy): Bacteria > Pseudomonadota > Gammaproteobacteria > Burkholderiales > Methylophilaceae > Methylotenera. The sequence goes on from JAKPIR010000244.1 coordinate 27,413, forward strand.
CGGTATTTCCATTGGTTATTTACCACAAGAACCACAGCTGGATGCCAATAAAACTGTGCGTGAAGAAGTAGAAAGCGGCATGGGCGAAGTCATGCAAGCGCAAGCGAATTTAGATGCCGTGTATGCCGCTTACGCAGAACCAGACGCAGATTTTGAAAAACTGGCTGAAGAACAGGCTAAGTGGGAAAACATCATCGCCGCCAGCGGAGCTGACGTTGGTCACCAATTAGAAATTGCGGCCGATGCGCTACGATTACCACCTTGGGACGCGAAAATCGGCCCGCTTTCTGGTGGTGAAAAACGTCGTGTGGCTTTGTGTAAATTGTTACTTTCAAAGCCAGATATGCTGCTGTTAGATGAGCCGACCAACCATTTGGATGCAGAGTCAGTGGAGTGGCTGGAACAATTCTTGGTGCGCTTTCCTGGCACAGTGGTAGCGGTTACGCATGACCGCTATTTTCTTGACAACGCCGCTGAATGGATTTTAGAACTAGATCGTGGTCATGGTATTCCATGGAAAGGCAACTATTCAAGCTGGCTAGATCAAAAGCAAGCACGTTTGGCCATAGAGGAATCACAAGAATCATCACGCCGCAAAGCGCTGAACACAGAATTAGAATGGGTAAGGCAAAATCCAAAAGCGCGGCAAGCTAAAAGTAAGGCACGTATCGCCCGCTATGAAGAACTCGCCAGTGCCGAATACCAAAAACGCAATGAAACGCAGGAAATTTTCATTCCTGCAGGTGAGCGTTTAGGAGATCAGGTAATTGAGTTTAAAAACGTTAGCAAGGCGTTTAAAGACCGTCTCCTGATTGATAATTTGAGCTTCAGTATTCCAGCGGGCGCAATTGTCGGCATTATCGGCCCGAATGGCGCGGGTAAATCGACAATATTTAAGATGATTACAGGCTTGGAAAAACCCGATAACGGTGAAGTGAAGATTGGCCAAACCGTAAAACTCGCATATGTTGACCAAAGCCGAGACGACCTGAACAGTGACAAAACCGTGTTTGATGAAATTGCCAATGGTTCCGACATTCTCACCGTTGGCCGTTACGAAACGCCAAGCCGCGCCTACATTGGCCGCTTCAACTTTAAGGGAGGTGATCAGCAAAAAATTGTCGGTCAACTGTCAGGCGGTGAGCGCGGCCGCTTGCACTTAGCCAAAACGCTTATTTCAGGCGGCAATGTGTTGCTACTCGATGAACCATCAAACGACTTAGACGTAGAAACCCTACGTGCGCTTGAAGATGCGCTGCTCGAGTTTGCAGGCAGCGTGCTAGTGATTTCGCATGATCGCTGGTTTTTAGATCGAATCGCCACGCATATTCTCGCGGCGGAAGGTGATTCGCAATGGACCTTCTTTAACGGCAACTATCAGGAATATGAGGCGGATAAACGTAAACGTTTAGGTGAAGAAGGTGCTAAGCCGAAGAGAATCCGGTACAAACCGATTACGCGCTAAAGTTTTTTCCAAAGGGTGTAGGTAGGAGCAGCCTACACCCGCGCTAGTGTTATTTCTGTTGCAAAATGGCGAGTTCTTTAAGAAATTGCGCTATATCCCACTCGCAACCCGCGCAACCAGAAATTGCGCCAGTCCTTCTAGAGATTGCGTCAATATCCAGACCTTCTTCAAACAGTTTTTGAATGTTGCCACGCGTGGTGCCACTGCACGGACACATCACTTCATCGGATAAGTCGTCTTGTATAGAGCGCATTGCTAAGATACTTCCAAAAAATAGCGTGAATGATTCGCGCGTTAATGCTTTTCAATGACGCGTGATTTTTGAGGTGCATTTTTAACCAGTTTATCCCAAAGTGCTGGCGGTATCATGCGCATTAATTTTACTACAATACCCATTTGCCATGGAATCACACAAACGCGGCGTTTAGCGGCGACGTGATGGATGAATTTTTTTGCAAAGACATCCGCATCCATCAGAAATGGCATGCGAAATTGATTGGCATCAGTCATGGGTGTGCGGATATAGCCTGGCAAAATGGTTGTCACAGCAATATTCTCATGCAGCATTTCTGCGTGCAGACTTTCTAAATAGTTGATGACGGCGGCTTTACTGGCGCTATATGCTCCAGCACCAGGTAAGCCGCGAATGCCTGCAACACTGGCTATCCCCACCAAATGACCATGCCCCACACCTTTCATGGCAGTGATAAAAGGTTGAAAAGTATGCACCATGCCAAGCACATTGATTTCCATCATCGCTTGAAACGCGGCGTTATCTTCTTGATATTCTGTGAGCGTTCCGCGACTCACACCGGCGCAGGCAATCACAAGGTCAGGTACGCCAAAGCGCTGTATAAAGTCCTTGGCTGCGGTATCCAGCGCATGACTTTCTTTAACATCAAGTGGATAAATCGCACACTGAACATCGGGCACGGTCTGTAATTCATTTGCCAACTCGTGCAATACATCTTGTCGTCTAGCTGCCAGCCCAATCATTACCGAGCTTCCCGGGCTATTTTTTGCGTACGCGAGCGCTAATGCTTTACCAATTCCGCTTGATGCACCAGTGATAAATATTTTCATGAGTAGCTAATGTCCTGATAGACGTAAAAAACCCGTTTCACTATGAATAATAGAAACGGGAATTGTGGAAATGAGCTAGCGAAAATCAGTTAGTGCGCTTAACGTTATGGATTACCAATTAAAAATCTTCTTCAAAAAAGAGGATAGCCAACTTGATTTTTCAACTACTTTTTTGCAGGTGTGGCCGCCTTTGCTTTGTCTGCGCGAATGTTAGATACGATGTAGTCCGTCACTCTTAAAGCCTGCTCGTTACCGCCAACCATTGTGCTTGAGGTAATGTATTGACCGTCAATCACTAAACTTGGCACTCCCGTTGCGCCTGAGGCCTTAAAGGTTTGTGCAGCACGGTTAAGTTTGTTATTCATACTAAAGGACTTAAAATGTTCTTCTACCTTAATTCTGTCTAACCCGCTTTGTTTCGTAATCCAGTCAATGACTGCTTTTTCATCGGTTGGGTTAAGCACTTTTTGTTTATGCACAGCATCAAACAATGGTGTGTGCAATTTTTCAAGTAATTTTAATTCTTCCAAGGTATAAAAAGCTTTGGCCATAGGTGCCCAAGATGGGTTTGGCAATCCTGGGGTACGCTTGAATGTGACATCAGCAGGCAATTTTTTGGCCCATGCTTCAAGTACGGGATCCATGTGGTAACAATGAATACAACCATACCAAAAGATTTCATTCACTTCGATTTTGGCAGGGTTTGCAGTAGGAATCACTTGCGCGGTCTTTTCAAAATCTTGGCCAATCTGCGGGTCAGCTGCCATTAAATTGAAAGAAGAGATTAACAAAAATGAAGCGAGTAGTTTTTTTAACATAAATAGTCCTTAAATTTATTTCTACTTTTTTAATGGTGTAAATCAGTCAAAACAAACACCTAACGTGTGACATGGTGTTTGGCTGACAAGTTCTGGCAATTAACTTTCGCTATTAATTTTAATGAGATCTGCATTAAAACCATTATTAAGTAAATCCGTCTTGGTTTTTGTGATTTGGTCTAAATCATTAAGCGGGCCCACGCGCACACGATGCCACACGCCTTTTTCAGGAATATCAGCAGTTTGAACAACGGCCTCAAAGCCCTGCAAAGCAAGTTTTGCTTTTAAATTATCAGCTTCTTCTTCAGTGTGAAAAGAACCTACTTGCAGATAGTAAGTTTTTTTCGTGGCTGGCTGTTGATTGGCATTCAAGCTACTTTCAACTTCTTTGCTAATTTTATTTTCATCACTGGGTAAAATCGTGTAAAAATCATAGCTTGTTTCGTCACCATTTGCACTCGCCTCAGGCGCGCTATTGGCGCTGGGCGTGGTGTTTTTCTCTTGAGACTTCGCATCCTCAGCAATTTTGTCCGAGAGCGATTTAGCTGTCTGCTTATTCGTTTGAATCGCGAATGGGTTATCGTCTCTTTTGAGATAAACGACCACCGCGAGCGAAGCCGCAATGCCCAGTAAAATACCTATTAACAGCCCAGTTAAAAATGGACTGCCCTTTTTGCTGCGTGTTTGCCTTTCGGCGCTCTGTTTGTAATCTTTACTCATGGCAGATAATGTCCTTACATTCGTTCTTTGGCAGTTACACCCAGTAAATCCAGTCCGTTTCTGAGCACTTGCTGTGTGGCACAGATTAAGCTTAAGCGCGCCATTTTAACGGTTTCGTCATCAATTAAAAACTTATATTCGTTGTAATAACTATGTAAGTCGCTTGCTAAATCTTTTAAGTAATTAGCAATAACGTGTGGCGCAAGCTCATTTGCGGCATTCTCTACGGTTTCTGGATATGCGCTTAAACGCTGCAATAGCGCAGTTTCGTGTGGATTCTCGAGCGGAGAAAGATCAACATTCAATAATACGGATTTGTCACCATTCCATTGCGCCAATACACTGCAAATACGTGCATGGGCATATTGAATATAGAAAACAGGGTTGTCGTTGGTCTGCGCCCTAGCCAAATCGATGTCAAACACTAATTGTGAGTCAGCACGGCGTGCGGCCAAAAAGTAGCGTGTTGCATCGCAGCCAACTTCTTCAATTAAGTCGCGTAGCGTCACATAGCTCCCAGCACGTTTAGAAAGCTTTACTTCCTCTCCGCCGCGCATCACGGTGACCATTTGATGCAACACATAGTCTGGCCAACCTTTGGGAATGCCAATATTTAATGCCTGCAGGCCAGCGCGCACCCGGGTAATTGTGCTGTGGTGATCAGCGCCTTGCTCGTTAATAACCCGCACAAAACCTCGGTTCCATTTATCGGTATGATAGGCAATATCCGGTACAAAGTAAGTATAGCTACCATCTGTTTTACGCATGACGCGGTCTTTATCATCGCCAAAATCTGTGGTTTTGAGCCAAAGCGCGTCGTTTGCCTCATAAGTATGGCCACTGTTGATGAGTGCTTGAACGGTTTCTTTAACCTTGCCTGTTGTATACAGCGCGCTTTCTAGCGAAAACACATCAAATTTGATTTGAAACGCCTTTAAATCTAAATCTTGTTCATGACGCAAATAAGCAACACTAAAAGCGCGAATGGAGTCTAGGTCATTGATATCCCCGCTGGCGGTCACTTCAATATCGTCGGCAATCACGGTGTGCTTGGTTAAAAATGCTGCTGCAATATCATTAATGTATTCACCACGATAGCCATTCTCAGGAAAACTTTCGTGCTCAGTCGAGATTCCTTTGCATCTTGCCAGAACAGAGATTGTAAGGTTGTCAATTTGTGCGCCAGCATCGTTGTAATAAAATTCGCGGGTCACATCCCAACCGTTTGCGTTTAATAATCTGGCTAAACAATCGCCAACTGCCGCACCGCGGCCGTGCCCAACATGCAATGGGCCGGTCGGGTTTGCTGACACAAACTCTACCTGGACTTTTTGCCCTTGACCATTTTGGTTGCGACCATAATGTTGCCCAGCTTGTAGGATATCTTTGACCACTTTTTGCTGAGACTGGCTGTTTAAAAAGAAGTTGATGAACCCAGCACCGGCAATCTCTGTTTTTGCAATGTAGTCACTGCTAGGCAAGGCCGCAATGAGCTGTGTGGCAATGGCACGAGGATTCAGCTTGAGTGGTTTAGCTAACACCAGCGCCAAATTTGTTGCAAAATCCCCGTGTTCAGCTGATTTTGGTCTTTCGAGTAGAATGTCCACCTGAAGTTCTGGGGCAATTGTTTTTGCGGCAATCGCCAGTAATTGGGTAAGATGTGTTTTCACAATAATTGCATGAAATGCTAAAAATGCTATTTTAACCTACTGTAGTTATTTTTTCTTGAAACAATTGTTGAATCAAACTTTATTAGAAATATCACTTTGCAAAAATCAATCGTAAAAGTTGCCCTAGATGTTCCGTTAAATTGCTTATTTGATTATTTGTCAGACGATAGCGCACTGGCTGTTGGCCAACGTGTGCTGGTGCCGTTTGGCCGCAGAAATCAGATTGGAATTGTGATGGGTTTCAGCCAATCGAGCGATATTTCTGTTGAAAAATTAAAGTCAGTCAAGCAGGCTTTTCTTAATGAAACGCCGCTAGATGCAGAAATACTAAAATTAATTCAGTTTAGCGCGGAATATTATCAATACCCGCTTGGGCAGGCAGTGATGTCCGCGCTGCCAGCACGTTTACGGCAAGTGACTCCAGCAGTTGCGCGTAAACAGTTCGCGTATCGTTTGACCGATTTTGGCCGCAGTCAAACTGCTGCGCAAATTCCTAAGCGTCGGTTGGTGACACAGCGAGTCTTTTTGGCTTTGCTCGCCAACCATACACTGAGCGAAGCTGAATTAGACTTAATCTCTAGTAGCGCGCGTAAGGCGGCCAAGCAACTGGAAGCAGACGGATGGGTTTGTGCCAAGCAAGTGCATTTTGCTCAGCGCGTAGCAGAAATACCCGCTACTACGGTGCCTGAACTCAACGATGAGCAACAATTGGCTGTGGCACAAGTGGTAAAAGACTTGCATCATTTCAAGGCGTGGCTATTGCACGGAATTACGGGAAGCGGAAAAACTGAAGTTTATATTCGCTTGATGCAGCATGTGTTAAAGCAAGCTGCAGCACAGGTTTTGGTATTGGTGCCGGAAATTAATCTAACCCCTCAGCTACAGGCGCGTTTTAGAAGTCGCTTCTCTGGCATACCACTCGTGAGTTTACACAGTCACTTGAGTGAAAGCGAGCGCTTACATCACTGGCAGCTGGCGCAATCAGGAGAGGCTAAAATCATCATTGGAACGCGACTTTCAATTTTTACGCCGCTCCCACATTTAAAATTGATCATCATTGATGAAGAACATGATGGCTCGTATAAACAGCAAGATAGTATGCGCTACCACGCACGCGATGTTGCATTGGTACGAGCAAAATGGCTGAATATTCCAGTGGTTCTTGGTTCTGCAACGCCCTCTTTAGAAAGCTGGCACAATGCTACGACCCTAGCGACGGGACTTAAGACAACAAATAAATATCACCTGTTAAGCCTAAACCAGCGTGCGGTTTCAGCGGCCCAATTGCCAATAATTGATTGCATTGATACGACTAAGGTGAATCTTCAACAAGGGTTTACGCCTCAATTGATTGAAGCGCTGAAACTTAGAATTTCGCGTGGCGAGCAAAGTTTATTATTTATTAATCGTCGAGGGTTCTCGCCGGTATTATTATGTTCAGCGTGCCATTGGATAGCACCCTGTACCCGTTGCAGTAGCCGATTGGTGGTACATTTGGGGCAGCGAAAATTACGCTGTCATCACTGTGGATATGAGCAAAAAATACCAAATCAATGCCCAAGTTGCGGCAATGCAGATTTGCATCCGACCGGCCATGGCACACAACGCCTAGAACAGACGCTAGCGCAATTGCTACCAGCCGCGCGAATCGCACGTGTTGATCGAGACAGTATTAGTAAAAAAAACGCGTTGGTAGAAATTTTAGACAAAGTACACCGCCAAGAAATAGATATTTTGGTAGGCACGCAGATGCTTGCCAAAGGCCATGACTTTCCTAATTTAACTTTAGTCGGCGTGATTGATGCAGATAGCGCCCTGCATAGCCCAGATTTTAGGGCAAGTGAACGGTTGTTTGCCCAATTGATGCAAGTGGCCGGTCGTGCAGGACGCGCTGATAAACCTGGCCAAGTCATCATTCAAACGCAGTTTCCTGAACATGTGCTATTTAATGCACTGCGCCGACAGGACTACAGCAGTTATGCAAATGCAATGTTGCGCGAGCGCCAACAAATGCAATTTCCTCCCTATGTGTTTTTGGCATTATTGCGCGCGGAAGCCAGCGACTTTAATTTGGTTCATAAGTTCTTAAGTTATGCATTCAGAGTTGCTAGAGAATTAAACACTAAAGCGGTTGTTTATGACCCGATTCGCCCACAAATGGAGCGTTTGAAAGGCATGGAGCGTGGCTATGTATTGATGCAAGCTGGCAATAGAGGGGTCTTGCAAGCGTTACTTTGTAAATTGATGACACAATTAAGAGGACATTCTATATCTGTTAAGGTCAGGTGGGCGATAGATGTAGATCCATTAGAATTCTGAAAATTTAATACATGCCAATTATAATTTTTTGTCTAAGCGAATAGAAAATAAGTCTTTGACGACCAAAAATTAGCAGATTAGTACGAATATATAAAGCTATATTAAACATGAATCAAATGCCTACATTTTCAGGTCGCCAATATCCCAATTCTTTAACAAAAGTCCCGTTATCTAATGATACACCCATCGAACAATTCAATTCTCACAGCGACAGTGTCGTCACCAGTAAATTGATTCGGGTATAATTGCACCCTAATGCGGGCGTCGTATAATGGTAATACCCTAGCTTCCCAAGCTAGAGCCGTGGGTTCGATTCCCATCGCCCGCTCCATATTCACCAATAAAGTTATCGCTTATGAGTAATCAGTCACCTCCATCCGTACTCACTTTTGCAGGCACAGACCCTAGCAGTGGAGCAGGTTTGCAGGCAGACATTCTGACGTTTGCCAGCATTGGTTGCCACCCGTTGTCCGTGGTGACAGCGATTACAGCGCAAGATACCGTCGGTGTGAATGGGGTGTTGCCAATGGACGCTGAATGGGTGAACGACCAAGCGCGCGCCATTTTAGAAGATGTGCAAGTATCCGCGTTTAAGCTTGGGCTGTTAGGTTCAGTAGAAAATATTGCAGTGATTGCAGAAATTATGGCCGATTACCCCGATGTGCCTTTGTTAATTGACCCAATTTTAACTTCTGGCCGCGGCGATGATTTAAGTAATGATGAAATGATGGAGGCGATGATTGAGTTGCTGTTTCCGCAAGCGACTTTAATTACACCCAATAGTTTAGAGGCGCGCCGATTGGCCTTTGCTGAAGATAACGATGAAGTCGCACTTACTTCGCTTGATGAAAGCGCGGCACGATTATTGGCGATGGGTAGTGAATATGTGCTGATTACCGGCACACATGAGCGCACCCATGAAGTTACCAATACATTGTACGGGGACAATCATTTTATCAAGGCGTATAAGTGGGAGCGTCTGGCTGGCAGTTATCATGGCTCTGGCTGCACGCTTACAAGCGCCATAGCCGCTTGCATGGCGCACGGCCTCACGCTTGAAGAAGCTGTTCTGGAAGCACAGGAGTTTACCTGGCAAACCCTTAAAAATGGCTTTCGGCCTGGTATGGGGCAATATATTCCTGACCGCTTGTTTTGGGCGCGTGATGAAGAAGATACAGTGGTCACCAGTGGTGATGTAACAACAAAAGCGCATTAATTAAAGTATTCAGATTGAATTCACGGCATAAAATCAGGGGGTTATACGCAATAACTCCAGATGAACCAGATACGGCGTTGCTTGTACAAAAAGTAACGGCAGCGCTGCAAGGCGGCGTTGTTTTGCTGCAATATCGCAACAAAGCTGCTAATCATAAGCTAAAAACCCAGCAGGCACGTGCACTGTTACCAGTGTGTCGGCAATATGGCGTTCCGTTAATCATTAACGATTCTATTAAACTTTGTTTAACGCTCGATGCGGATGGCGTGCATTTGGGCGCAGAGGATGGGGATTTAAAAGAGGCGCGCACAAGGCTTGGTGCGGACAAAATTCTAGGCGCCTCTTGTTACAATCGCATTGACCTCGCATTGCAGGCGCAATTAGCCGGCGCAGATTACGTGGCATTTGGCGCATGTTTTAGCTCCGACACCAAACCCAATGCACGTCATGCCCCGCTTAGTCTTTTTATGGAAGCAGAACAACAGATTCACGTGCCGATGGTGGCCATTGGTGGCATTACCCTTGAAAATGCAGTACAAGTTTTGCAGGCGGGTGCAGATGCTATCGCCGTTGTGAATGCGTTGTTTAACGCAGAAAATATTACTGAAACGAGCCAGCAATTAAGCCGTTATTTTCCCCGAGAAAATTTTGATGCCCTGTGAGCCTTATAAATAAAGGCTTCCAGAGCATGTCAAAAGGGTTGTGCCAAATTTTAGCTTAAATCAAAGGGCTCACAACACTTATCGGACACTCTGATAAAATAGTTTTTTTATAAAAATTTAAGGCGACAACATGACTACACAACAAATCTCGCAAAACCAAAGCCTTTTTGAAAAATCACAAGCGCTGATTCCAGGTGGCGTCAATTCGCCAGTGCGCGCGTTTCGTAGTGTGGGCGGTACGCCAGTGTTCTTTAAAAAAGGGCTGGGTTCCAAACTTTGGGATGTGGATGGTAAAGAATACATCGACTACATCAACTCTTGGGGGCCAATGATTGTAGGTCACGCGCACCCTGCGGTGATTAGCGCGGTGCAAGCCGCCGCCGCCAATAGCTTAAGTTTTGGCGCGCCGACTGGCTTAGAGTTGGAAATGGCGCAGCTCATTAACAAGCTCGTGCCGAGCATGGAGCAAGTACGTTTAAATAGTAGCGGCACAGAAGCCACCATGAGCGCGATTCGCACGGCGCGTGGTTTTACCGGGCGCGATAAAATTGTGAAATTTGAGGGTTGTTATCACGGCCATTCAGATGGCTTGTTGGTAAAAGCCGGTTCTGGCTTGCTCACTTTCGGAGAGCCTGATTCTGGAGGCGTTCCGGCGAGTGTAGCCGCTCACACTTTGACGCTTGAATACAATAATACGCAGCAGTTAAGTGATTTATTTGCCCAATCGGGCGATGAAATTGCCTGCGTGATTATTGAGCCTGTGGTGGGCAATATGAATTTAATTGTGCCGCACATGGAGTTTTTACAAACCTTGCGCGCGCTTTGCACGAAGCACGGCGCGGTGCTGATTTTTGATGAAGTGATGACGGGCTTCCGCGTAGCTTTGGGCGGCGCCCAAGCGCTTTACAATATCAAACCAGACATGACCACCTTAGGCAAAGTGATTGGCGGCGGCTTGCCAGTAGGCGCATTTGGTGGGCGTAAAGACATTATGCAATGCTTAGCGCCCGTCGGTAAGGTTTACCAAGCAGGCACGCTCTCAGGCAACCCTGTGGCGGTAACGGCGGGTTTAGAAACGCTAAAATTGATTCAAGAAAAAGGCTTTCACGATAAACTCACCGCGCAAACCAAAAAGCTGGTGGATGGCTTAAAAGCGGCCGCCAAAGAAGCTAACGTGGTATTTAACGCACAAAGCGTAGGCGGCATGTTTGGCCTATATTTCTGCGAAAAATGCCCAACTTCTTATCATGAAATGATGCAATCCAACAAAGAGCACTTTAACCAATTTTTCCACAGCATGTTAGATAGCGGCATTTATTTAGGACCATCAGCGTTTGAAGCAGGTTTTGTGTCTGCCGCGCATACGGATGCAGATATTGCTAAAACCCTTGACGTGGCAAACCTTGCCTTCTCAAGTATAAAACAAGTATAAAAAATTTAAGTATGTATTCTTGCAAATATGCACCAAATTGGGGTATAGTACCTGCCCGCTAAAATTAACGCACCAATAAAGTGCGTTGCGTATTTGAGTCATGGTTCATGGTTATTTGAAAGCTCCATGGTAGTTAGCGGTTGTGAATATATTAAACCCTAAATTTGAGAAGACATCATGCCCTACGTAGCCGAAACCATTGCAAGATTAAAAAAATCTGCCCCAGCAGAAGTTGAATTTTACCAAGCGGTTGAAGAAGTGTTAGTTTCACTTCGCCCGTTGTTAGATAAAAACCCAAAATACAGAAAACACGGCATTATTGAGCGCATTGTTGAGCCAGAGCGCCAAATTTCGTTCCGCGTTACTTGGATTGATGACAAAGGCCACGTGCAAGTCAATAAAGGCTATCGCGTACAATATAGTTCAGCGATTGGCCCTTACAAAGGCGGTATTCGTTTTCACCCAACCGTTTATTCAGGCATCATCAAGTTCTTGGGTTTTGAACAAATTTTCAAAAACTCATTAACAGGCTTGGCAATTGGTGGCGGTAAAGGCGGCAGTGACTTTGACCCTAAAGGCAAATCAGACAATGAAATCATGCGTTTCTGCCAATCCTTTATGACAGAATTGTATCGTCATATTGGCAACACGATTGACGTGCCAGCGGGCGACATTGGTGTAGGTGGGCGTGAAATTGGCTATATGTTCGGCCAATACAAACGCTTAACAGGCAGCTACGAAGGCGTGTTGACTGGCAAAAAACTTAACTGGGGCGGTTCATTAGCACGTACAGAAGCCACAGGTTACGGCGCAGTTTACTTTGCACAAAACATGCTTGAAGGCCGTGGTGATACACTTAATGGTAAAACTTGCGTAGTTTCTGGTGCGGGTAACGTTGCGATTTACACCATTGAAAAACTGCACCAACTGGGTGCAAAAGCGGTGACTTGCAGTGACTCACGCGGCTACATCTATCATGAAAAAGGCATTGATTTAGCTTTGCTGAAACAACTGAAAGAAGTTGAAGGTGCATCGTTAGAGAAATACCTTGAAACGCATAAAGATGCAAAATACACGCCAGTCAGCGCTTACCCAGCAGGCAGAAACGCAGTTTGGTCTGTACCTTGCCATGCGGCTTTTCCAAGTGCAACACAAAACGAGTTGAACGAAGCCGATGCTAAAGAGTTGTTGAAAAATGGCTGTATTGCTATTTCTGAAGGCGCTAACATGCCTTCAACGCCTGAAGCGGTTGAAGAGTTCTTAAAAGCTAAAATCTGCTACGGCCCAGGTAAGGCGGCTAATGCGGGTGGTGTGGCAACTAGCCAATTGGAAATGGCGCAAAACGGTAGCATGCAACAATGGACGTTTGAAGAAGTGGATGCCAAATTAAAAGACATCATGAAAAACATCTATATTCGCGCAAGCGAAGCGGCCGCTGAGTTTGGCGAGCCAACCAACTTGGTGTTGGGTGCAAATATTGCAGGCTTCCGCAAAGTGGCAGATGCAATGATTGATCAGGGCGTTGTGTAAGTGAGCGTTTAGTAAGCAAAACCCGCAACTTTTGTTGCGGGTTTTTTTGTGCCTAAAATTTGCTTATTTAATGGTAAGTTTAGACAACATCTTTTCGCCTGCCCTGCAAGCCTTGTAAATACTGGCTTGCAGGGCAGTATTTTTTTCTCGGCGAAATATTGATGTTATTTAGGTATAGAAAATCAGATATTTTATACGAGACCTTTACACGAAACAAAACTCGGTCTAATTTTTACTAAAATTACCAAAAAACGTCATTCCCGCGTAGGCGGGAATGGCGAGTTTGTGTTTTTTTAGTTTAAACGTGCTTCGTGCAAAGGTCTCTATACGTGTTAATCACGTAAAAGTCCTAAAACAGTGCATATAAAAATCGCTTGCACTAACTTGGTGCGTCAATGGGTTTTGAGGCAGAAAATTATTACGACTAAAATGCAAGATTTTCTGTAACAAAGTTTTTGTAAAATATACAACCTACTGATTTTAAATAACTTTAAATATTAATTTGTAAAATATTTGTTAACAAATTATAGCTTGCACACTTTTTGCTTGTTTTTTAATACAACTGTGAATTTATATTAGCAGTAAGATGGTTACAGCGTATTCAAACAAGAGGGTTAAGGTTGATGGAGAAGGCAGTGAATCAAACGTTAAATCAGACAAACACAACAACATTGGCACCGAAAGCGCAGGGCTTATATCGCCCGAGTAATGAGCGCGATGGCTGTGGTGTGGGTTTTGTAGCGCATATCAAAGGTAAAAAAAGCCATAAAATTGTGCAGCAGGGTTTAGCCTTGCTCACCAATTTAACGCATCGCGGCGCCACGGGCTATGACCCAAAACTGGGCGATGGTGCAGGCTTGCTGATGCAGTTGCCCGATGCGTTTATGCGCAAAGAGGCCGCCAAGCTTGGCTTTGCTTTACCTGAAGTGGGGCAATACGCTGTTGGCAATGTGTTTTTACCGCAAAATGCCAAAAATCGTGCAGCGTGTGAGGCCATCTTCACCAAGATTATTTCTGAAGAAAATCAAACCTTATTGGGTTGGCGCGATGTGCCTGTGGATAACAGCAATATTGCACAAGCCGCGCGTGATGTTGAGCCGACCATGCGTCAGGTATTTATCGCTTCAACCGTTACCGATCAAAACGCCTTTGAGCGTAAATGTTTTGTGATTCGCAAGCGTATTGAACATGCCGTGCGCGCGCTTGAGCTACAAGACAATGCCGCGTTTTACCTGCCTTCGCTTTCCTCGCGCACCATTGTTTACAAAGGCATGTTGCTGGCCAATGAAGTGGGCGTTTATTACAAAGATTTAAGTGATGGCACGGTAGCGTCTGCGCTGGCGCTGGTGCATCAACGCTTTTCTACCAACACCTTTCCCACTTGGGATTTAGCGCATCCGTTCCGCATGATTGCGCACAACGGCGAGATTAACACCATCCAAGGCAACGTGAATTGGGTGGCGGCGCGCCATGAGACCATGAAATCGAGCTTAATTGGTGAAGATTTAGAAAAGCTGTGGCCACTGATTATTGATGGTCAATCCGACTCTGCCTGTTTTGATAACTGCTTAGAGCTACTGGTGGCGGGTGGTTACAGTTTGCCGCATGCCATGATGATGCTGATTCCTGAGGCTTGGGGCGCAAAAGATGCGGACGGCAACCCGTTGATGGAAGAAGAGCGTCGTGCCTTTTATGAATATCATGCCGCATTGATGGAGCCATGGGATGGCCCAGCCGCCGTTGCGTTTACAGATGGTCGCATGGTGGGCGCCACGCTAGACCGTAATGGTTTGCGCCCTGCACGCTATTTGGTGACCGATGATGACATTGTGATGATGGCCTCAGAAATGGGCGTAATTACATTTCCGCAAGAAAGAATTGTTAAAAAATGGCGGTTAGAACCCGGCAAAATGTTGCTGATTGACATGGAGCAAGGCCGCATTATCGTCGATGCTGAGGTCAAAAATGCGCTTGCCAGCGCCAAGCCCTACCAGCAATGGCTGAAAAAATCACGCTACTTTTTGCGCGATTTGCCAAAAGTAGAAACGGATTTTAAATTGACCGCGCCCTTGCTGGATGTTCAGCAGGCGTTTGGTTACACACAAGAAGACATTAAATTTGTATTGCAGCCGATGGTGCAAACAGGTGAGGAGGCTTACGGCTCGATGGGGAACGATGCGGCGTTGCCCGTGTTATCGGCAAAACCTAAGCTTTTGTACAATTACTTTAAGCAATTATTTGCGCAAGTGACCAACCCACCTGTTGACCCGATTCGTGAAGAATTGGTGATGTCGCTGACGACCTTTATTGGTCCCAAACCTAATTTATTAGCCATTGACGAAACCAATCCGCCAGTGCGTTTAGAGGCTAGTCAGCCAGTGCTCACTTTAAATGAGTTGGCGCAATTAAAGGCCATTGCTACGCTCACACAAAACCAACACCAATCCTTGGTGCTAGACATTACCTACCCTGCCGCACAAGGCAAGGCTGGCATGGCTGACGCCGTTGCAAGCATCACCCGCGCTGCAGAAAAAGCAGTTAAAGATGGCTACAATATTCTGATTCTTTCAGATAGAAACATGAGTGAAACACGCTTGGCGATTCCTGCATTGCTGGCTTGTTCAGCCACGCATAAGCATTTGGTGCAGGCGGGGTTAAGAACCAGCACTGGCTTGGTGGTTGATACCGGTTCAGCACGCGAGGTGCATCATTTTGCGCTACTGGCGGGCTATGGTGCAGAGGCTGTTTGCCCGTGGTTGGCGTTTGAAACCATTCAACATTTAGATAGCAAACACGCGGATGAAGCCGCCAAGAAATTTGTAAAAGCCATCGGCAAAGGCTTGTATAAAGTCATGTCTAAAATGGGCATTTCCACTTACCAGTCATACTGCGGAGCGCAAATTTTTGAAGCGATTGGCCTAAACAGCGAATTCGTCGAGCAATACTTTACTGGCACCGCCACTCATATTGAGGGCATTGGTTTAGATCAGGTGGCAGATGAAGCGCTACGCTTACATAACGCCGCCTTTGGTGCAGACCCATTGCTGGCTAATAGCTTGGATGCGGGCGGCGAGTACGCGTTCCGTGTGCGCGGTGAAGAGCACACCTGGACACCTGACTCAATTGCCAAGCTACAACACGCAACGCGTACAGGCCAATATGAGACATACAAAGAATACGCCAAGCTGATTAACGACCAAGCGCGCCGCCACATGACCTTGCGCGGCTTATTTGAAATTAAACCCGCCAGCTTGCCCATTCCACTGTATCGCGTCGAATCTGCCAAAGAAATTGTTAAACGTTTTGCCACGGGCGCCATGTCGCTAGGCTCTATTTCAACCGAAGCCCATGCAACGCTGGCCATTGCCATGAACCGCATTGGTGGTAAATCCAATACGGGTGAAGGCGGTGAAGATCCGAAACGTTTTATCCCTGTCACCAGCACCACAAGCGTGGCCAAGGTGATTGGGCAGCACTTAATTGAAACCGACATTCCGCTTAATGTGGGCGATTCCATGCGCTCTGCGATTAAGCAAGTCGCTTCTGGGCGCTTTGGGGTGACGGCGGAATATTTATCCAATGCCGACCAAATCCAAATCAAAATGGCGCAAGGCGCAAAGCCGGGTGAAGGCGGACAATTGCCTGGCCACAAGGTCAGCCCGTATATCGCCCAGCTACGTTTTTCTGTACCTGGCGTGGGCTTGATTTCACCGCCACCGCATCACGATATTTATTCGATTGAAGATTTGGCACAGCTCATTCATGACCTCAAAAATGCCAATCCAAGTGCCACTATTTCAGTGAAGTTAGTGTCAGAAACTGGCATCGGCACCGTGGCAGCTGGCGTGGCAAAAGCTAAGTCAGACCATATTGTGGTGGCGGGGCATGATGGCGGCACTGGTGCATCGCCTATTTCATCGGTCAAACATACGGGTACGCCGTGGGAATTGGGCTTATCTGAAACGCAACAAACACTGGTGCTCAATCAATTGCGTGGCCGCGTGGTCTTGCAAGTGGATGGCCAAATTAAAACGGGTCGTGATGTGCTGATTGGTGCACTATTGGGTGCCGACGAATTTGGTTTTGCCACCTCACCTTTAGTGGTTGAAGGTTGCATCATGATGCGTAAATGCCATCTTAATACTTGCCCGGTGGGCGTTGCCACGCAAGACCCAGAATTGCGCAAACGCTTTACTGGCCAACCTGAGCATGTGGTGAATTATTTCTTTTTTGTGGCGGAAGAAGTGCGTGAGCTGATGGCCAGCATGGGCATAGAAAAATTTGATGATTTAATTGGCCGTGCCGATTTGCTGGATATGCAAGCGGGCATTGACCATTGGAAAATCCAGGGTTTGGATTTCAGCAAAGTGTTCCATCTGCCAGAAATGCCTGCTAGCGTGTCACGCAAGCATAACGATGTGCAACACCATGGCTTGGCTAATGCGCTAGATAACAAATTAGTCAAGCTCGCCAAACCGGCTTTAGAAAGGCGCGAGCAGGTGGTGCTGGATTTACCTATTTCCAATACCAACCGTACTGTAGGCACCATGTTGTCGCACCAAATCGCCAAACGTTACGGTCAGGCAGGTTTGCCGGATGACACCATACAGGTGAAATTTACTGGCACTTCAGGCCAAAGTTTTGCCGCATTTTTAGCGCAGGGTATTAGCTTTGAACTCACAGGCGAAGGCAACGATTACGTGGGGAAAGGCTTGTGCGGCGGCCGTATCGTCATTAAGCCGCCAAAATCATTCCGTGGTGTTTCGCATGAAAACATTATTGTTGGCAACACCGTCATGTATGGTGCGACCACAGGGGAAAGTTATTTTAGCGGCGTGGCGGGTGAGCGTTTTTGCGTGCGCAACTCAGGTGCATCAGCCGTGGTAGAAGGCGTGGGTAACCACGGTTGCGAATACATGACAGGTGGCACAGTGGTCGTGTTGGGTAGCACGGGGCAAAACTTTGCCGCAGGCATGAGTGGCGGTGTGGCCTATGTGTATGATGAAGACGGCCAGTTTGCCAAACGTTGCAATTTGGGTATGGTTTCCCTTGAGAAGGTTCTGCATATCGACCAAGTCAGTGCGGATGACGTGCACCACTTGGGCACGCCCGACGAAACCATCTTGCTCGGCTTGCTGGCTAAACATATCGCTTATACTGATAGCGAACGCGCAAAAAACATTGTGCAGCATTGGGATGAGCATCGTGAAAAATTCATCAAAGTCATGCCAAATGAATACAAACGCGCGTTGATAGAACTCGCTGAAGATAAAGTGCTGGAGGCCGCATAATGGGCAAAATTACAGGTTTTTTAGAGTTTGAGCGTTTGTCAGAAGACTATCTGCCAGTCACCAATCGCGTCAAAAATTACAAAGAATTCGTGCTGCATCTCACCGATGAACAAGCTAAGACACAAGGCGCGCGCTGTATGGATTGCGGCATACCGTTTTGCACCACGGGTTGCCCGATTAACAATATTATTCCTGATTGGAATGACTTGGTTTATCACCAAGATTGGCGTGCGGCGATTGATGTTTTGCATTCAACCAATAACTTCCCAGAATTTACAGGCCGTATCTGCCCAGCACCTTGTGAGGCCGCCTGTACTTTAAATATCAATGATGATGCGGTTGGCATTAAATCCATTGAACATGCGATTATTGATAAAGCTTGGGAAAATAATTGGGTTACCCCACAAATCAACCCAAATAAAACCGGCAAAAAAGTGGCGGTTGTTGGCTCTGGCCCTGCAGGTTTAGCTGCCGCACAGCAATTAGCCCGTGCGGGTCATAGTGTTGTTGTGCTGGAAAAAAATAACCGTATTGGTGGGTTGTTACGCTATGGTATTCCTGATTTTAAAATGGAAAAATCGCACATAGATCGCCGCATGGCACAAATGCAAGCCGAAGGTGTTGAGTTCCGCGTCAATCAACACGTAGGCGACAATGTCATTGCCGATGATTTAGTGGCTGAATTTGATGCAGTATTATTGGCCGCCGGTGCTGAGCAGCCACGGGACTTACCGGTTAAGGGGCGTGAACTTGAAGGCGTGCATTTTGCAATGGATTTTTTA